>JAFGVN010000066.1 GCA_016937975.1 Clostridia bacterium | reverse complement strand
TTTACAGATTAAATTACCTAATACTGCCTAAATTTTATGCTCTAACTCACAACTAAAGTAACGAGTGTGCGAGCACTATTCATCAAATTAGTATTCTGAAATCCTCTTAATTGATTAAGATAAAATTTTCTTTCTATCATATAACCACTCCTTATACCAAAAATTTATTACAAAGTCATCACAAAATCAAAAAAAATAAGAGTTTATGACAAATCAGTCATAAACTCTATCATTTATTCTCTTATACCCTTCATGGATAAAGCAATCTTTTGTTTTTTCAGATCCACGTCAATGACTCGGACTTTCACTTGATCCCCTACAGATACGACATCCATAGGTCTCTTTACGAATTTATCACTTAAATGGGAAATGTGAACCAAGCCATCTTGCTTAACACCGATATCTACAAAGGCACCAAAATCAACAACATTTCTTACGGTTCCTGGTAAAATCATGTCCACTCTAAGATCTTCAATTTTTAGAACATCACTTCTAAAGATTGGTTTTGGCATTTCATCACGAATGTCGCGACCTGGTTTCTTTAATTCATCAACTATGTCTTTTAAGGTTAGATAGCCAATTTCAAGTTTGTCAGCAATGACTTTCAAATGTCTTTGGATTTCAGCCATGCGTTCCTTACCTTTGTCTTCCTTCTTAGGCTTTTCAAACTTCAATTCCTTAAGCGCATTTAAACCATGTAAGGATTTTGTATCTGTAGAAAATTTACTTGTATCCTTTTTCTGCGGCGCTTCAGGTACCTTGTATGCTAGAATCCTCTCATCGATGTCATTAAAAACAGTGAGTATATTGCTTGAATTAATGCTATTTACATCATAACCTAAGATTTCAATGAGCTTGTAGGTTTGTTCATAAGATTCTGGATGGACAGAAGTATTATCCAATACATTCTCACCTTCATATATTCTTAAGAAACCTGCACATTGCTCAAATACCTTGTCTCCCAATCTCGCAACCTTTAACAAATCAGCACGTTTGCCAAAACGACCATTCTTTTCACGATAAGCAACAATATTTTTTGATACCGTTGAAGAAATACCTGAAACGTACTGCAAAAGTGACGGTGAAGCAATATTTAAGTCTACCCCTACACTGTTTACGCAATCCTCTACTACATTGGTTAAAGAATCATCGAGTTTCTTTTGATTTAAGTCATGTTGATACTGACCAACACCAATATGTTTTGTATCAATTTTTACCAGTTCTGCAAGAGGATCTTGCAAACGACGACCAATTGAAATAGCACCACGAATAGAAACATCTAAATCTGGATATTCTTCTGTACCTAATTTTGAAGCAGAATAAACCGATGCACCCGCTTCTGAAACAATGGTATAATAAATTGTCTCTTCCATTTCTGAAATCAAATCTGCAACCAGTTGTTCTGTTTCACGGGATGCCGTACCATTACCAATCGGAATCACATTCACATGGTACTTCTTGATCAATTCCTTCATAATTTTCTTTGATTTTTCAATTTCATTTTTAGGTTCATTCGGATAAATGGTTTTGTAATCCAAAAGTTTCCCTGTATCATCTAAAATCGCCAGCTTACATCCTGTTCTATAAGAAGGGTCAATGGCCATAACCACAACATCTCGTACCGGTGGTACCAATAAAAGTGGTTTTGTATTTTTTGCAAAAACTTTAATGGCTTCTTCTTCTGCCCGTTCTGTAAACATCGTTCTGATTTCTCTTTCTACAGATGGAGCAATTAAACGTTTGTAGGCATCGTCAATGGCACTTAACAATTCATCCTGTCCTACAGCTTTTGGATTTGCAATAATTTCTTTTTTTAAATAAGCTGTAATTTCATCTACAGGGCTTACCAATTTCACTTTAATGAATTTTTCTTTCTCGCCACGATTAATCGCTAAAACACGATGATCAGCCAAAGTCTTTAAGGACTCCTGATAATCATAGTACATTTCATAAACTGATTCTACTTCTGGATCCACAGCTTGCATTTGCAAGAAGCCCACTTCTAAATTCATGTTACGAATTCTCTCTCTGAATTTAGGATCATCAGCAATCATTTCAGCGATAATATCCATAGCACCACTAATGGCTTCTTCAACGGTGTTGACTTCCTTCTCAGCATCTAAATAAGAACTGGCATAATCTAAAAGACTGCCTTCAGTGGTTTCTTGACTATAAATCAAAAGTGCTAAAGGTTCTAAACCTTTTTCCTTTGCTTTGGATGCTCTTGTTTGTTTCTTTTGCTTATATGGTCTGTATAAATCTTCAACACGACGTAAAACATCTGCATCCAAGATTTCCTTTTTCAGCTCTTCCGTTAACTTGCCTTGCTCATCAATGAGGCGAATAACTTCTTCTTTTCTCTGTTCCAGGTTTCTTAAATAGTTTAAACGCTCTTCCAAATCTCTTAAGATTTCATCACTTAAGCCACCTGTTACTTCTTTTCTATATCGCGCAATAAAAGGTACTGTATTGCCTTCATCTAAAAGTTTAACAGTTTCTGAAACCTGGTATTCTTTTACTTTTAATTCACTTGCTAAAATTTTAATGATTTTTTCCATGTGCTCCTCCTATTCCAAGACAATTTTTTGTCTCAAATAAGCATTGATAAACAAATCGATTTTCCCATCCATAACCGACTGAATATTTCCCGTTTCTTCGTTGGTTCTATGATCCTTAACCATATTATAGGGATGAAAAACATAGGAACGAATTTGAGATCCCCAGGTGATTTGTGAGTAATCCCCACTCAAGTCCTCAATGCGTTCTTTTTGTTCTTGTTCCTTTAATTCAATCAACTTCGCCATTAACATTTTCATAGCTGTATTTCTATTGTTAATTTGAGATCTCTCACTTTGACAGGATACAATAACACCTGTAGGTAGATGGGTAACTCGTACAGCAGAATCTGTTGTATTGACATGCTGTCCACCAGCACCGGAAGCTCTAAAAGTATCCACTTTCAAATCTGAAGGATTGATATCAATCTCAATACTATCATCTATTTCAGGCATAACATCCACAGATGCGAAAGAAGTATGTCTTTTCCCTGATGAATCAAAAGGAGAAATTCTTACAATTCTGTGAACGCCTTTTTCAGATTTCAAAAATCCATAGGCATTGTCTCCTTCTATGGAAAGTGTTACTGTTTTTATCCCGGCTTCAGTATCTCTGATCAAATCCAGTATTTTATAGGAATAATCAGATGCATCACACCATTTCACATACATTCGAAAAATCATTTCAGCCCAGTCTTGAGCATCCAATCCACCTGAACCGGCATGTATGGATAAGATTGCATTTAAGTGATCATATTCTCCTGAAAGTAGCGTTTCTAATCTTAGTTCCTCTACACGTTCTTGAATATGCTCTAACAGTTTAGCACAATCCTTAAGATAACTGGGTTCTTCTTCACTGACTTCAATCATGAATTCAGCTTCTTCCAAATCAGATTCCAAAGATTCGAATCGACTTATTTTCTTTTTCAGATTTTTGGATTGTTTTAAAACGCCCTGAGCCTTTTCATTATCATCCCAGAAGTCTGTTTCGAGCATTTTCTCGTCTAACTCAATGGTCAGTTCCTTTATACGATCAATGTCAAAGGGACCTCCTAAGGTCCTCAATTGACTCTTGAATTTGTTTAATTTCCATTACACATTTATCTTGCAAAATCATTTTATTCTTCCTTTAAACCGCAGCATTTTTTATATTTTAAACCACTGCCACATGGGCACAATTCATTTCTACCCACTTTCTGCGTCTTTCTGACTGTAGCAGCTTTCTTTTCTACAGGTTGATTGGTAGTAGAAGTTATTTTAATTTTATTTTCTCTTTTAGCACTGGTATCAGATGATACATTTAAAATATATTTTACAGTATCAAACTGAAGAGTTCTGATCATTTCATCAAACATATCAAAGCCTTCCATTTGATATGCTCTTACAGGATCTTCCTGACCAATACCTCTTAAACTTACACCTTGTTTTAATTGTTCCATTGCATCAATATGATCCATCCAGCTTCTATCTACAACTTTTAGTAAGATAAATCGTTCCAATTCTCTCATCTTTTCAGTTGTAACTTCTTTTTCCTTTTGTTCATATCTTGCCATGGCAATTGACATGATATCTTCATGTAATTTCTCTAGCGTCAAAGATTGAATGTTATCATAAGTCAAACTGCCTTGGGGTAGAAAACTTTGATGTAACAGTTCTTCCAAACTCTTTAAATCCCATTCTTCTGGAAACTCGTTTGAAGAACAATAAGTTGATATTGCATCTTCTACGACCTTCTCCAACATACTGATAATATGTTCTTTTATATTTTCACCGTGAAGTACTTTTGCTCTTTCTGCATAAATAATACTTCTTTGTTGGTTCATGACATTATCATATTGTAAAACATGCTTTCTTGTACCGAAGTTCTTAACTTCCACTTTCTTTTGTGCACTTTCAACTGCTTTTGAAAGCATATTGGCTTCAATTGGCATATCATCTGAAACACCCAATTTTCCTACCATCATCTTTGCACGTTCAGAAATAAACAAACGCATCAAATCATCTTCAAAAGAAATAAAGAATTGTGAAGAACCCACATCACCTTGACGACCTGAACGGCCTCTTAACTGGTTGTCAATACGTCTCGATTCATGACGCTCTGTACCAATAATATGAAGTCCACCAGCTTCTTTTACTTGTCGTGTTTCCTCATCTGTAATCAACTTATGTTCTGCAAGTGCTGCTTTATAAGCATAACGACAAGCCATAATAAGCTCATCATCATAGTCTAATGGACTAATCGCCTTATTGATGATGTCTTCCTCATAGCCCATCTTTAACATATCCTTTTGCGCCATAAAGTCTGCATTACCACCAAGTACAATATCCGTACCACGACCTGCCATGTTTGTCGCAATCGTTACGGCATTGTAACGACCTGCTTGCGCAACAATTTCAGATTCCTTGTCATGATGTTTTGCGTTTAAGACATTATGCTTAATACCATTTTTCTTCAAAACCTTTGATAAAGCTTCTGAGGTTTCAATTGAAATTGTACCCACAAGAACCGGTTGACCTTTAGCATGTTTTTCCTTAATATCTTCTACGATCGCGTTAAACTTACCTTCTACAGTTTTAAATATCACATCCGGCTTATCGATTCTAGCAATAGGTTTATTGGTTGGAATCACAACAACATCCATACCATAGATATGATGAAATTCATCTTCTTCTGTTTTGGCAGTACCTGTCATACCAGAGATTTTTTCATACATTCTAAAATAGTTTTGTAATGTAATCGTTGCCAATGTTTGGGACTCTTTACGTACTTCGATGCGTTCCTTGGCTTCAATGGCTTGATGCAAACCATTTGAATATCTTCTACCAAACATCAAACGTCCAGTAAAGCTATCTACAATAACCACTTCGCCATCACGAATAACATAATCCACATCACGTTTCATTAAATGTCTCGCCCTTAAAGCTTGATTGATATGATGGGATTTCTCCATATGTTCTGGATCACCTAAGTTTTCTATATTAAAGAATTTCTCAGCTTTTGGAATACCACCTTCATCTGTTAAAATAACCGTTCTTGCTTTTTCATCAACAACAAAATCTTCTTCTTTTTTCAACATTGAGACAAAATGATCTGCAATGGTATACATTTCAGTCGACTTTGCGCCTTCACCAGAAATAATCAAAGGCGTTCTCGCTTCGTCAATTAATATAGAGTCAACCTCATCGACAATGGCAAAGTTTAACTTTCTCTGCAATAATCTTTCAGATGAAATAACCATATTATCACGTAAATAGTCAAAACCAAATTCATTGTTTGTACCATAGGTAATATCTGCTTGGTAAGCTTCTTTTCTTTCCTTACCCTCAACGTCATGGATTACACATCCTACTTTTAAACCAAGAAACTCATATAACTTACCCATCCACTCTTTATCACGATGTGCCAAGTAATCATTTACTGTAATAACATGTACGCCATCACCTGATAGTGCATTTAAATATACTGGCGCTGTTGCTGTTAAAGTTTTACCTTCACCAGTTTTCATCTCAGCGATACGCCCTTGATGTAAAACGATACCACCTACCAACTGCACTGGATAATGCTTTTGTCCTAATGTACGAACAGCTGCTTCTCTTACAGTAGCAAAAGCCTCCGGCAATAGATCATCTAGCGTTTCACCTTGTTTGATTCTTTCTTTAAATTCTACAGTCTTATGTTTTAGCTCTTCATCAGACAAAACTTGAAAGCTTTCATCTAAACTTTCAATCTTTTCTACAATTTTCATAATTGCAGCAACTTCCTTATCGTTATAACGATTTTTGATTTTATCAAATAAACCCATGCTCTACTCCTTTATTGACACTCACTTAATCTCATATTTTAAGATTTATCAATGCACATTTGATATTTCATTTCACTCATAAAAATACTTCATTCCCTAATAACGAAAAAAAGCAATAGATAAATCCATTGCTTAATTTTATCTTTTTTTGAATGTTGATCCGTATGTATATGATACCATTTTTCCTTTTCCGAAATAGTTGGTCTTTTTCATTTCCCCGACAATCATCCAAAATAATCCAAGGGTCATCATGATGTCACCAAAAGATAATATTTTTGGAAGTGGATAAGGTTTTGGTATAGGTATGAATTTTGTAAATATTGTCATAATACCAGTTGCTTCTGAAGCTACATAATTGACAATGGAGCCATCTGAGATGCCCTCTTTTAATGCCGTTAAACCTGCAGTATCTAAACCGGACATCATTACTGGCATTTGGAAATTATGAAGTGCCATTAGAATAATATTAAAAGCACCACCTAAGAAAATCAACCAAGCACCTTTCTTATCTAAATTCAACAGGACAACCAATAAAATAATAATCATACTCGCAAACAACATATACACTTGAAGGTCTTTCATAATTGATATATTATTAAAAAAAACTGGGAATAATGATAAAAGTAGTGCTACCAATATCATATACCAACCACGAATATTTAAATCCGTTAAATTTGATAGACGGCCATTTTGAAAACCGCCAACAATAATGCCTAGAATTAAAACCTCTATAAACATAGACCCCTCCAAGTATTCTATTTACACTATTTCATTATAAGTCATTTTAAATAAAGACTCAAGGAAAGGTCTGATTAACTTTTTATAAACAACAAAGAATTTTTTGACAATTCATCAAAAAAAAGTGAACAATTGAATTGTCCACTTATGTTGTCCATATTAACGACCTCTACGTCCATTGCCTCTGAAATTTGTACTGCTGTTTGATTGTCCACTATTACCACCTTGTCCATTTTCACCACTAAATGCTTTTAAGTGAGATTCACTACCTGATTGTAATGCAATAAAAGTTGCTTTTACATCCTCAGGTAACTCTTGACTTAAGAAGGCTTCATACATTGCAATATTTGCAATTTCTGCTTCAACACCAATGGCCATAGCTTCAGTAAATGATTCTGGTAAGACAACATGTGTACTCGGATCGAACTCAGGTACATCTAAATCATAAGCTTCATATAAATCTAAAACCAATTCAATATGTCTTTGTTCTGCTTTAATGATATTTGTAAATGGTCTTGATACCCCAAGTTCATCGATTAAAGATTGGTACTCATATTCTGCCATAATTTCATCTTCATAAGCATATTGGAGCATTTCCTCTAAAGTATAAGTTTCATTTTCTACAATATTTTGTGAGCCTATTGTATCTGCAAATGCAGTTGTTGGTGCTAATACCATTGAACCTACTAATAATAACATTGCTAACTTTTTCATAATATCTTCTCCTTTTTTTTATGTTTGATTTCTATATCTAGAGTATACGGTCCTTATGTGTCAGTTTCATGTCAGAATTTTATAAAAATAACTCAGTTTAATATTTTCATTTATGAGGTTTGTTTTGAACTTAATTTTAGTAATTAGAGATTCAACAAGAAACTGCAGATGAAAAAAGTTGGACTTATAGAAAACACTACTGTTACACGTGAGAATTGAGAAACTACTTAGCAAAATCATTTGGCAACAGAAAACATAAAGGCGAATTATACCATCCTAGAAAGTCTCATCCGTGTAAAAGATGATCCAAAAATGACAGATGCTTCTTTAATCACCATCGGACTTTTACAAAACTCGTTGTTGCATCACATCTTAACTGAAGATACAAAATAGCAGAATACCTTAGAAAAGACAAAAATAACCTGGAATCAGGTTATTTTTCATATCAATTTGTAATGTAAGCTCTTGTAAAGTTAAAGAAAGTTGATTGATACCAACCTTTGACTTGCTGATTTACCAAAGATAAACTCTTCCGATAATATATAGGAGCAATATGGTATTCACCAATAATCATCTCCTCCAAATCCCTTAAGACACCTAAAGCTTGATTTTGATCTGTTAAATTCAAGAACTCTTGTATTTTGTCCTCAAAATCAGTACTGTACCATCTGGTTATTGGAGCATAAAAAGCATCCTTTGAAAAAGCACTTAAGAAAGTCATTGGATGAGGATAATCCGCTCCCCAACCCATCATCAGCATATCATAATCATCATTTAAAGCTAGATTGTATAAATCACTCCAAGGCATGCCAATAACATCAATAGCCAGACCCAAATCCTCACCTAGATGTTGCATCAAATATTCTGAAACTAAAGCGTCTGGTCCATTATCCATATAGTAGAAAGTTATTGCTCTACCATCGTAGATGCCTTCGTCTTTCAACGCCTGAATCAGTGCTCTTGCTTTTTCAATTTCTTTCCCAGAATCCAATTCAGTATAATCTCTAAAGGACTCACCATTGATTTTATATATAATGGGAACTAAATATCTTGTTGGAATGCCCGCTCCAGATAAAACATCTTCCACAACACCTTGTCGATCCAAGGCAATGTAAATGGCTTCTCTAAATCTAACATCTGACATTAATGGATTATCATGATTAAAGGTCATAAAAGCGGTACTTGGTAACACCCTTGAATTCACCTGTAGTTCAGAATCATAGATTCTTCTCAGTTCATTGGCTGTAACTTCAAATATGCCATTAATTTCGCCATTGTTGTACATGTCTACAATATTATCGTCTTGTTGCCTAATGACAAAAGTAATTTTATCCAATTTAATAGAATCTTTATCCCAATAATTTTCATTTTTAATCAGTTCAAAGGATTCGCCTGGTGAGTAAGCATTTAAAATAAAAGGACCATTGCTAATGACCAACTCAGGATTTTTTGACCAATTTTCTGGATCTTTTTCAACTTGATCCAATCTTACAGGGAAGAAAATATTATGGGTCAAGATATCAATTAAATAAGGTGTAGGAACATAAGTTTCCAACTCTAAGGTATAATCATCAAGAACTCTTATACCAATTTCAGATTCATCTGCTTCACCATTTAAAAAAGCCTCTAAATTTAATATATAAGGTGAAATCATACTGGCATTAACGCTTTCAATACTGGGATCTAAAAACCGCATCCAAGAATTTTTATAGTCCTGAGCTGTTATTGGTGTTCCATCACTCCATTTCAAATCTTTTTTGAGATGAAATGTAAAAACAGTATTACCATTACTCATCTCATAAGATTCACATGCAGCCGGTATTAATTGACCATTATTGTCCATACGAACCAAACCTTCATACATATGCTGTATGACAATAGAACCATAGGTTTCATTTGAAAAATTAGGGTCCAATGAAGCTGCTTCATCTGGAATCATAAAGATAAATTCTTGAGCAGGCAAGTTTAACTTAGCCTCAGTATTCTCCTTTGAACATCCTACTAAAACAAGTAGTAGAACGAGGATCATCCACTTCCATTTCATAAGTTTCACCTCTTCTTTAAGATGCAATCTCCAATATCAAGATTATCACTAAATTATTTACGCACATATGTAAAATGAAAAGTGCCATCGTTAAACAATGGCACCTTTTATATAATCAACCAATTTATTTCAAATATTGATAGCGTTATAATGTAGGTTCAATTAAACCGTAATTGCCATCTTTTCTGATATAAACAACATTTACTTCTTCAGTTTCACCATTCATGAAAACATAAAAATCATGATTCAGCATTTCCATTTGTAATACAGCTTCTTCAGGATCCATAGGTTTTATTGGAAATGATTTTGTTCTCACAATTTTCTTTTCATCAAAATCACCTTCATAATCCGGAATTTGTGAAGCTCTAATACTTTCATGTTTATGATAACGCTTTTCAATTTTAGTTTTATGCTTTCTCATTTGTTTTGTTAACTTATCCATAACCATATCTACTGAACTGTACATATCGTCACTTGTTTCCTCAGCTCTAAAGGTTACTCCTTGTTTAAGCGGCATGGTAATTTCTACTTTATGTCGATCTTTTTCTACACTTAGGGTAACTTTAACATCTATATCTGTCGTAAAATACTTATCAAATTTACTCATTTTACCTTCAATGTACTCTTTTAAGCTTTCTCTTACGTTAATATTTTTTCCGCTTACAGTAATTCTCATACATCCAGCTCCTTCCATTTGTTAAACTTAAATGAATTTACTCGAAACATGCTGTCTGTTTTTCTCCTCCTCATTTTATTTGCAGTTCCTAGCTAATGATTTTAAACAACTGAGGTTGTTATCTCATTAATACCCTTAGCTTCATAGATTAATCACCATAACATTAATTTTATTTACTTATTTTCCTATTCAAATTTGAATATCAAAAAAAATGTATTTTCCTATTCAATAGGAAGATACATTCTAAATTCTGTACCACTTTCTTCATCACTTTCAACTTCAAATTTTCCTTTATGTTTATTCACAACAATATCATATGAAACACTTAAGCCAAGTCCCATACCTTGTCCAACATCTTTCGTGGTAAAAAATGGATTAAAAAGATCTTTTATATGCTCATCTGCAATACCTATTCCGTAATCCAACACAGATAAAACAATATAATTATTTTTCTTATAGGTTTTTAAATACAAGTGTCCCATTTCATTACCATTTTTCTCCCTTATGGAATCTACTGCATTTAAAACCAAATTTAAGATGACTTGATTGATCTCACTGCCAATGGCCATGATTTGTGGAATATCTCCATATTCTACATTAACATAAGCGTTGTACTTAATATTATTATTCGCTACTATTAAGGTATCTTTCAAGCCTTCATTCAAATCATAATAATCTAGTTCCTGAGTTAAATCTATTCTTGAAAAATTTCTTAAACTTTTAACAATTTGGGTTACACGATCCAATCCAATTTTAGTTTCTTCAAAAATATTGGCAATATCTTCAAAAACTTCATTGATGTCCTCTTCATCGTCTTGAGTAATCTCACTTTGATGATGGTTTAAAAATACAGATCGTTCATAGAACTCATACAAGTCCTTCATATAATCCTTTAAAACTTCAAAGTTAGAAAGTACGAAACCTATGGGGTTATTGATTTCATGAGCAACACCTGCTGCCAACTGGCCAATAGCTGCCATTTTTTCTGCCTGAATTAAATGTACATTGGTTTCCATTATGATGGATTTCTGCTTTTCTATCTCTTCAATATAATTTTTTAATGCTAACTCATTATTTTTTTGTCGAATTGCATTTCTAAGTCTTGAGATAAATTCAACTTCTTCTATGGGTTTATGAATAAAATCCGATGCGCCCAGCTCAAAACAAGCACGCAACATTTCTTGTTCAGTGATGGACGAATACATCAAGACTTTTACATGATCCCATGATTTATTAAGCCTAATCTGTTTTAAAGTTTCAAGACCATTCATAACTGGCATGACAATATCCAGCAATACAACATCAATGGTATTGCTATTTAATATATCCAAAGCTTCCTGACCATCTGCGGCCAATAAAATCTCTGCTTCAATAGTTGAATTCTCAACAAAATTTTTTGCATACACTCTGTTTAATTTTGAATCATCCACGATTAATATTATCATTTAAGCCTTCTTCCTGTTCATCTATAATCAAAAGGACCTTAATAGTTAATACAACTTGGTCTACTAAAAACTTAATCTCCAAGTCTCCACCAAATATTTTGAGTATACTTTTATAAAAAAGCAGTACATGTGAAATATCCTTCAATTGAGAAAAAATTCTTTTGCTGGAAGAAAAATTATACACCAGAAGTCTTTTTTGATCTTCGACAATAACCTCTTCCACCTCGATCTTAATACTTCCTACGGATTTAGCTGGAACAATATGATAAAATAATGCCAATATTGTTGGCTTTAAATGTAAACCTCGACCAACATAAAGTCCTTTTGGCAGTTCAGAATTCTTATAATGCATCTCTAGTTGAAAGTCTTGTCGCTTGAGTTCAACTTGAACTTCATTCAATATCCGTTGTGGTTCAAAATAAATTTCCTTTTTCTGAACACTTTCAATAAAATAATCAATGAACATTTTGTAAGCATCCAACATTTTTACCTTTTCATCCAATTCCACTTCCTGGTCATACATCATTTCACGCATAGATTTCATGAATATTTGCTGATAAATTTTAATAATATCCAAAGACTGTTCTTTTGTAGCTACTTTGGAACTATAAGATTTAAAAATGTTTTGATAGGCCGAATTGATATTGGAGAGTTTTTCATTTTTTTTCTTCTGCTCATGCTTATATGCCGCATATTCTACACATTCTTCCAATACGGGAATTAATTCTCCATATAAATCCCATGGTTTTGCAACATACTTGAAGATCGTGGATTGATTGATTGTCGCAATGAGCTGAGGTAATTGAGCGTAACCTGATAAAATCACCTTAATTACATCTGGATATGTTTTTTCAATGGTTTTTAGAAGTTCCAGACCACTCATTTTAGGCATTTTCATATCAGAAAATACAATATCTATCGGTGTTGTTTTCATAAGCTCTAAAGCCGATTCACCACTGGTAACATAATAAAAATCATAATCTAGTTTTCTAAGTCCTCTTTTAAGGGAATTTAGGATCATTGTTTCATCATCTACAAATAGAATCTTCATAAGTTACTCCTTTATTGCATTTTTTAATTCCATTTCTAAGGTATCTCTATCAATGGACAAGTAAGAAAAAGCTTTCGGATCTAAAAAATCCTCTTTTCCTTTTTTACAGAAGTAATACATGGAATAATAATTAGCCAAATGTACAACATAAACCAATTCCTTATTGATAATACCTTGAAACGAAGGTCGGTGATGATATAGGGCACTTTCCACATATGCAAAAGGCAACTGCCACCAGTTCAGCAAATATGCCCCTATCTCTTGGTGGGTCACCTTGAAGGTTTCTCTTTCTTCAGAAACAATTGAACCTTCATTCTCATAATTTTTTGTTGTTAAATCTGTATAAGTTTGATCAAAGTATATTGTAAAGATGACTTTCCCAATATCATGAAGTAAACCAACTGAACCAAAAATAGAAGGAACTTTTTTGTCCAAATAATGTTCATAGATCATGTGAACAAATCTATTGGTTCTCACTGAATGTTGCCAAACTTCCTCTAATTTCTTCTCAATCGCTTTAGGACCTTTAAATATGGCGTTGCCAAGGATAATATTTTTTAGGTTATTCAAACCAATACCCATGATGGCTTCATTCAAGTCACCGGTACGTCGACCATAAAAAGCAGAATTGGCCAATTTCAAGATTTTTAAAACAATGGCTTGGTCCTGGCTGATGAGTTTGCCAATTGCATTGATATCCGAGTCCCTTTCAATTAATTCATTAATCTTCAGATAACTTTCTGGTAAGGCTGGTAAGGAATCCAAATTATTTATCAATTCCAAAAGATTTTTACTCTTTAATATATCTTCGAACTCAAGAATATTTGTAATGGTATTTTTTAATTCAGTACTGTCCCAAGGTTTAAATATAAATAATTTTGCAATATTTTTCTCAATAAGATTGTAAATCATTTTACTTTCCGTATAACCGCTTAAAGCAATTCTAAGTACCTTGGGATGTTTTTCCTTTACAACGGACAACAACTGATAACCATCCATGTCAGGCATACGTATATCGGTTACCAACAAATCTACAGGATTATTATCCAAATAATGAATGACATCTTTTGCGTGTTCAAAAAATACGGTATTGTAAACTTCTCTTTTAAACAAACGCTTCAGAGATCTTAAAATAAATTCTTCGTCATCAACAAAAACTACCGTTTTTTCATTCAGTTCCATAGCTAATCCTTTCTACCACATGGTTTTTAACTTTATTGTAAATGTGGTGCCTTTACCCAACTCAGATTCGCATAATATTTCACCATCATGATCATCTTGTATAATTTGTCTTGTCACACTTAAACCCAAACCCGAACCCAATCCTTTTTCTTTTGTTGTAAAGAAAGGTTCATATATTTTGTTAATGGTCATTTCACTCATTCCTGAGCCATTATCCTCTACTTTCAGAATAATTTGATCTTTAACTTTTAACAAATGAATATTGATGAAACCTAGGGATTCTCTTTCCATGGATGCAATGGCATGGGAGGCATTGATAACCAAATTCATCAAAACTTGCTTCAACTTGGAAGCATACCCATAGACTTTGTAATGGATACCTTCTTCATAAATCAAATTCACAGCTGCATGATACTTATATTCATTTTTTGCAACGATTAAAATTGTTTTTATTTCTTCAACAAGATCAACAGGTTCCTTTTGATCATTGGCACCTTTAAAAATATACTTTTTAAGTCCAGTCGCAATTGTTTTTATTTGATCGACGCCAACTTCCACATCTTTCAAAGCATCACAGAGGTCTTCAAAATCTTCTTCCTCCAAATTTTTGTAATCCTTCATTGTATCCAAGATATATTTTATGTTGCCATTAATAAAGGACAATGGGTTGTTTATTTCATGGATAATACCTGAGGACAACATCCCAACTGAAGCAATCTTATCTTGTTCAAACAACTTCTGTTTAAGCTCTGTATTGACATTTTCCAAAAACTTTTGTTCAGTAATATCGACTTGAATCCCAACATAGCCTGTAATTTCATCATCTTGAACAACTGGATAGATACTGGATTTACACCAATAATAACTTCCATCCTTTTTCAAATTGTGAAACTCTCCATCCCAAACCAAGCCCTTCCCAATGGTCTCCCAAAGATCTGCATAAAATTCAGGTTTCATCTCATTGGAGGAAAGTATATCAACATGTTTTCCAAGAATTTCTGACTCTACATAACCTGTTACTTCATAAAATTTATTGTTGACATACTCAAAGCGACCCTCTTTATCTGTCATGAGAATAATAGACTCACTCTGATCCAAAGCCTTGTTTATTTTGGACAGCTGTTCATTTCTCTTTAATTCATCTGTGATATCATTGGCTATACAAATATATTCCTGTACTTCCTGTAATTCATCATACAAAATATCTACATGCCATCTTATAATTCTCACATCACCGTTAGCAACTTTGTTTTTGATTACTTTTTCTACGACACCACCTTTCAAAGCACTTTGAAACATGGTTGTAAATTTTTCTTTATCAAGATCTGATGCAATCAGCTTAACAATATTTGCATTTATAGCCATTTTTGAATCATATCCAAAAATCCTTTGACATGCATTATTCCAATTTTTTATCACATAATTGGAGGATACAATGACCATACCGGATGGTGCTTCTCGAAAAGCCTGCAAATAGGAATGAGAAAGTCCCAATAATTCAAACTCATTGTTTTTATCTATAAATTCTATATAAACCTGATAGTTAGTAGATATTTTCTGCTTTTGGATAACACAAATACCCTTCAGATTCTTATGGGTTGTTGTCAGCATTTCTATCATAATAGCTCTGTAATTATTATTTTTTTCATAGGCATATATAAAACTTTTGAAGGCATGAACATGTTTGCTCGGAAGCAAATCCAAAAATGTCATTTGTTGAAACACACTGTAGTCATAGCCCAATATTTCTGCAAGGGTGATACTTGGTGTTATGAGATTCATTGAGAGATCAATATCCTGTCTAATGATTCTGCTGTTGTTGTAGAATTTTTTGGATTCAATTTGATCACTTAACAAATTTCTAGAAATATTTTCTATGCTTTGTATATCTTCTTCCGGTATATTTAAATAGGTTTCAATAGGTTTGGGTTGACTGAAGATATAACCTTGGATACGCATACATTGTCGTGAAAACAAAAATTCCAGTTGTCCCTGTGTCTCTATGCCCTCTGCAATAACCTTTATTTGAAGATTATTACACATACCAATAATCGCTTGTAAAATAAGCAAATCATCAACGTTATCTGTTAATCCATCAATGAAGGATTTATCAATTTTAATATATTCAATACCAATGGTTCTAATCCGTTCGAAAGATGAATAACCCTTACCAAAATCATCAATTGCCAATTGATAGCCATTGTTTCTCAATTGGTTAATGACTTTATCCATTACAGGAGAATCTTGATCTTCAATTAATTCGAAAACAATATTGTTTCTTAAGTAGTTATATTTTCGTTCTAAAACCAATTGAATAAACTTGTTGGAAGACAAGGTACGATTGGACAAATTAATATGAATAATCATATCTTTTAGTTTTTCATAATGTTGATGAAGAAATTCAAAGGTTTTCTTAACGACATAAAGATCAATGTGAACAATTTCACCACTGCGGTTTGCAGCAGGAAGAAAATCATCTGGAAGCAGCAATCCGTATTTAGGATGTTTCCATCTGATGAGAACTTCAAAACCTTCTATTTCATGCTCTTCAATATTGACAATACTTTGAGCATATAAAACAAACTCTTTGTTCTCAATACCTGATTGAATAGAAGCATTTATCTCATTCATTTTTTTGTATTCAGATAATTTGTTGTAAAAATAGATTCTATTTTCTTCTTCTAAATCTGAAATTTCCGTTAGTTCACTAATTTGTTGAATTAACTTCATTTCAAACAAGCCAAGAGAAGAAACCATAATCTTTAATTTTAAAAGACATGAATTTTTAAACTCCGCCTGCTCAATTTCTGGACTGTTTAGAACATAGTCAGACAGCTCATACAAATGGAAGTCCTTACACTTGGTAAAAAAATACATTGTATGCTTAATGACAACATAGTTAAAACTATTTTTTTCAAAGGCAAAATAGGCCTGAATACTTTTTATGGCCATGTCAACAAGACTCATCAGCAGTTTTTCGTTATTTCGAGTTACAAAAAACTCTATCTTTATAAGCCTTCCTTCTTCATGAATCATACCACCATTCATCTTTTTAAAGGCTTCCCAAATATTTAACTTTTCATCCAAGGTGATTTGTGGATATATAAAGAGCAACCGATAGATTTGCTCACCTTGAAGCATATCCATCCACGTCACTTGGAATGTCTGATTTTTAATATTGTTATTAATATATATTTTGCCAGACCAGTCGTGGCTCTTCTCAAAAGTCAATTGAT
>JAFGVN010000065.1 GCA_016937975.1 Clostridia bacterium | reverse complement strand
TATATAAGTTGAATTAAGTTTTAACAATTTACAATTTGACACATAATCGATCTATAATAATATGTGGATGTTGCGCAATTTCTGATAGAAAAGCAGAGACATTCTTTCTAATCTCATATGTCTTGTTATAAAAAACATTGTTGATGACTTTTTCTTTAAGCCATCCCCAGAGACCTTCTATCAAGTTTAGATTTGGGCTATATGGAGGTAGATACATTAACTCAAGTCGATGGGAATTTTCTAAAAGAAAAGGCTGAAGTAATTTGGCGTGGTGTATCCTTGCATTATCAAGAACCATAACAATTTTACCAGAATACCGTTCAAGTACATTGTTCAGAAAACCAAGAAATGTTTGTGCATCGTAGGTTTCGTGCTCTTCACAATAGATATCTCCACTCTCATAATCTAAACAGCCCACTAGTTTTACGCCACGATGCTTTCCATACGTCTTGATGATTTTTTGTTTGCCGCGTTCAAACCACGTAGCTCCGATCGCTTGGTAATCTCGAATCATAGATTCATCTTCGAATAGTATGTGTTGGATTTCACCGTTTATCAATTTTTTTTAACCTCGATAAACGCCTTACGAAATTGCTCTTGTTTCAGAGGATCAGCTTTAGCCAACGTGTACGTAGGACGTGTAAATGACAAATTCAATCTAGACAATATCAACGTGATACCTTTGATGCTGTATTGAACTTTGAATTCTCTCAAAATATATTCTGCTACAATTCCAGCTGTCCAATTAAAATTAGCTACAAAACCAACATCGGCGGGTGTTTTGTTTAGAATGAGGTCTTTTATTGTAGCCTCTTGCTCTTCGGTTAACCGACTTGGTCTACCCTTGCGTGGAGCATCTGGGATTGAACTAAGACCTATGCTACGATACTTTGTGTATAATCTTGAAATGGTAACAGGAGTCAACTGTGTTATTTCAGCGATTTCTCCGACCTCTTTTCCTGTTCCGTATAAATATATAGCTTGAATTCGACGATATTCACGTTTGATTTTTGTTGACTTCATTGCTTCAAGAAGTTCCTTTGTTTGTTCTTGAGTTAGTGGCTTGCGTTTATTCATAGGATTCATCCTCACATAGTAGTTTTAGTTATGATATATATCGGATGATTTTTATAGAATTTTAATTCAAATTATATAATTGAAAAAGCACATCTCAATATCACTTTTGTGGACAGGGAGGTGATTTTTAATGGGTAAGAAATATCAATGGTTGGCCGGTTTTATTATTTACAGTGCCCTTTTAATGCTGATCAATCACTTTGTAAGCTATGCGCTCAATTCCACTCAATTTATGGGCCTTGCAATCATAAGTTACACCACTTGTATTGTTGCAATTGTACAGAGAAAGTGGTTTGTCCGATTGTTAATTGTATCGCTTTTACTGACCACAGTACTATACGTTTTAGATACAACTTTAGAGAGTGTCTTTATGGATGAGATCACACTCAGAAATGATCTGATTATGTCTTCTGATCAGGAAAAGGTTTCAGAAAATCAAGATATAAATGCATGGTCAGAAATAGAAACACCTTCATCTGGTTTTACCATTTATCAAAGCATTCATAAGCTAAGGGAAAAGCTAGATTATCAAAAAGTCTTAAAGTTTGTAAAGTGGTTAACAGAAACGCGAGGAACTGAAAATGCTGGGCAAAGTGATCTATATGAACGCATACTGTTTATAGGGATGTCTTTTACATTCGCATTGACTTTACAGATGATTATGCGATATCGCTATAGTAAAGTGTTGTTGATTGTCCCTTTTTTTGCATTCGTGTGGATGTGGTATCAGTATGTGGATTTACCGCGTAAAATTTATGCTTATTATTTCATGGGTGTTTTTATATTTTATGTGTTAGATCGACAGGAAGTTTTAAAAAAACAATCTCAAAACTATGGTTATATGCACTATAATGCAAGGGGGTTATTTCAGTTCTCCGCTGTGATCAGTTTATTAATGATTATAGTAACAATATTTGTAACAGCAGTGTTTCCGATAAGGAAGTTTAATGCGTTAACAGACCCTATAATACCCAATATATGGGGTGGAAGAAGCGGCTATTCAAGTGAAAGTATCAAAATGTATACGCTTAACGATACGCCTTATCAATCTAATGACAATCAACTTGGTGGTCCTGTTAGAAGCATAGATCGTGATACGCCACTTTTTTGGGTGAAAACGGATAAAAAACAGTCTAAATCTCTGTATTTAAAAGGCAATGTCAAAGATTATTACGATGGCTATCAATGGTTGAGTCATGCGAATACCTATAAAAAGGCGTATGAATTCTATCTCAGTGAATCCAAGAATGTGGATTATCTTAACCGTGTGGATTTTGAAGAAATCAGTGGTACCATCAAACTTGATCACATGGAAACCATTACACTTTTTACACCGATGGGGCTTTACGATACAAGCCTTGGTGACAATGTATTTGTCTCTATAGACAATGAAGCCTTCTATAAAGCAGGTGCTTTTGTAAAGTATCTAAAGGCATATGATTTTAGTGCAGCCAATAAAGATTTTTTACTTTCAAAAGAAGTGGACTATCTACAGTTACCAGATAATATTGACAATGGCACTTATCAATTGGCGCGAAATCTTGGCAACTATGGTGAGGCACCATATGAAAAAATGGTCATAATGACGAAGTTTTTGCTCCAAAATTACGATTATACGCTGTATCCACCAGAATATGATAAAGACAGAGAATTTGTTTCCAAATTTATATTTGATACACGTGAAGGCTATTGTACCTATTTTGCAACCGCACTTACAGTGATGGCCAGAATCAATGAAATACCAGCACGATATGTAGAAGGCTTTAGAATTGATCCAAATGAAGAGAATCAAGAGGGTTTCACATCAGTTACTGAAGGCGATGCACATGCTTGGTGTGAGGTATATCTTGAAGATAAAGGCTGGGTTATTTTTGAAAGTACACCACCTTATGCAGATCCCCAATTATCGCTTGGGCGTAAAGGCGATGTGGCACTGGATAACCTCATTGAAAACAAGGATAACACGGTCTTGCCATTTATGTCTCAAGATATAAATGCTTTTAAAGAAGGTCAACTGGAAGAACAGATGCTTCTAGGGGATGATGGTGGTGATAGCGGCCGTGTTAAACCAGAAATTAAGCCAGCGCCTAAGCACAATTTGAGCTTTGTTATAGGCATGATCCTCCTGAGCGTTATCGGTATTGTTTTAATTGTGCTCAGTGTGTCTTTTGTGATAAACAGGAACATGATTAGAGCAAATGGCACTCGAAAAAATGCGCTTAGGATGGTGTACTACTTGACGTATTTGTTGAGAGTCTTAAATCCTGAAAAAGGGGTTCTATTAGATCATCTTTTGGGCGAAACGCTTTTAGATGCTGAAGCACAAATGAAAATATTAACACTTGTTTACAATAGCCAAATGCACTTTGATGTGGCAGCCATAAGTGAGGTCACATCCTTATTAGATAAAGCTATTGAACATCAGGAATTACAATTTAGAGCACAGTTTGGCTTATTTAAACTGGGGCGTATTAAAATTTTTAACTTGCGAAAAATCGTACTCTAGTGCTTGAAATTCATGTTATAATATTAGTCAGTCGGAAAAGAAGTGAGAGGATAAAATGAACGTAAATTTAAAGACAATGCCACATGATATTAATGCAGAGCAAAGTGTTATTGGCTCGTTATTATTAGATAGTGATTTAATTGGAGATGTTCTGGAAATCATCACCTTTGACGAGGAATTTTATAATGAAGCACATCGTGAAATTTTCAGAACCGTTAAAGATTTGTTCGCAGACGGGAAAACGGTTGACCTTATAACGATTTCTGATGAACTCATGAAAAATCAATTGCTTGAAACCGTCGGTGGATTTGAGTATTTAACAGAGTTATCAGATGTTGGGACATTGATTTCTAATGTGACCAATCATGCAAAGATTATCCATGAAAAATATATTTTAAGACGCTTAATTAAGTCATCGACAGATATCATGGAAAAAGGCTACAATAATCAAGATGTCGAAGGACTTATTGAAGAAGCAGAATCTAATATTTTTGAGATTTCTCAAAATAAAAACAAAAAGGGATTTCAGCCTATAGCTGAGGTCTTACAAACCACTTATGATAAAATTGTCATGCTTCATGAAGATCCTCATGCCATGACGGGTGTTTCAACGGGATTTGAGGCGCTTGATGATATGACAGCTGGTATGCAAAAATCGGATTTAATTTTGGTTGCAGCGAGACCTTCAATGGGAAAAACGGCTTTTGCTTTAAACTTATGTCAAAATGCGGCTGTTAAAGAAAAGAAAAGTGTTGCTATTTTCAGTCTTGAAATGGGAGCCGATCAGCTGGTGCAACGTCTTTTAAGTGCACAATCGCTTGTTTCAATCTCTGAAATCAGATCGGGCAATATACAAGATGATGATTGGTATAAACTTGCTAGGAGTAGTGCACAACTTGCAGAAGCCAAGAT
>JAFGVN010000011.1 GCA_016937975.1 Clostridia bacterium | reverse complement strand
CTCGACAACCTTATCACCCTTCATCAGCGTGAGTTAGAAAAGCTCCAAAACATCAAGAAATCTTGCCTTGAAAGAATGTTTGTATAGGACTTTTCATTAATATTAATTTAGAAAGGAGTCTGACTTGTGATATTTAATAAAGAATCTGAGTTTGAACAAGCACTTATAAAAATATTAACGCAAAAAGGTTGGGAAAAAGAAATTATCAAGTATCCAACTGAAAAAGATTTGATTAAAAATTGGGCAAACATCCTTTTTGATAACAACCGAGGCATTGACCGCTTAAACAATTACCCATTAACAGATGGAGAAATGGAACAAATTATGGAGCAAATAGTTGCCTTGCGCACTCCATTAAAATTAAATGGGTTTATAAATGGAAAAACAGTTTCTATAACACGTGATAACCCAGATGACGTACTCCATTTCGGTAAAGAAATCAGTTTGAAAATATATGATCGTAGAGAAATTGCTGCCGGGCAGAGCCGTTACCAAATTGTGCATCAACCTAACTTCCCGACAAAATCCAAAATATTGAATGACCGCCGTGGAGATATAATGCTGCTGATAAATGGTATGCCAGTAGTGCATATCGAGCTAAAACGAAGCGGAATGCCTGTAAGTCAGGCATATCACCAGATTGAGAAATATTCAAATGAAGGTATCTTTACTGGTCTATTCTCTTTAGTTCAAATATTTGTGGCTATGTGCCCTGATGAAACAAGATATTTTGCCAATCCTGGACCTGAAGGAAAATTTAATCCTGATTACTATTTCCACTGGGCAGATTTTAACAATGAGCCAATTAATGATTGGAAGTCCATAGCATCTTATTTCTTATCCATTCCAATGGCACATCAATTGATTGGTTTTTATACTGTTGCTGACGATTCTGATGGAGTATTAAAAGTAATGCGTAGTTACCAGTATTATGCAGCCAATGCCATATCTGATAAAGTGTCCAAAACAAAATGGGAAAACAGTGGACAACTCGGTGGTTTTGTATGGCATACCACTGGATCAGGTAAAACTATGACTAGTTTTAAATCGGCACAACTGATTGCCCATTCTGGTGATGCTGATAAGGTGGTTTTTCTGACTGACAGAATTGAGCTTGGAACACAGTCCTTGAAGGAGTACCGTGGTTTTGCTAATGATAACGAAACGGTGCAGGCAACAGAAAATACAAATATATTAATAACAAAACTTAAGAGTACTAATCCTGCTGATGTTTTGATTGTTACTTCCATTCAAAAAATGAGCAATATCAAGGATGAGGATGGTGGGCTTAATGCACACGACATTGAAGTCATAAATGCGAAAAGACTCATTTTTATTGTGGATGAGGCGCACCGCTCCACCTTTGGTGATATGTTAGTCACTATAAAAGAAACTTTCCCTATGGCCATTTTCTTTGGATTTACAGGCACACCCATTCACGATGAAAACCAAAAAAGGATGAACACAACTGCAACCGTGTTCGGCAATGAATTGCATCGATATAGCATAGCAGATGGCATTCGTGACAAAAATGTTCTTGGTTTTGACCCTTATAAAGTACTGACTTTTAGGGATAAAGATGTTCGTAAGGTTGTTGCTCTAGAAAAAGCAAGAGCAACTTCTGAAGAAGAGGCTATAAGCGACCCGGCTAAAGCGGTTGTATTTTATAAATTTATGAACACATCTAAAGTAAAGATGGCTGGCAATTTCAGCAATGACGGCAAATATGTAAAAGGTATTGAGGACTACATTCCAACTGTTCAGTATCTAACGGACGAGCATCAAAATAAAGTGGTTGAAGATATAGCTGAAAATTGGTTGACCCTCAGCCACAATAACAAGTTCTACGCTATCTTTGCAACGAGTAGTATTCCAGAGGCAATTGAGTATTATCGTAGATTAAAAATTGCATTACCTCATTTAAAAACAACTTGCTTGTTTGATCCTAATATTGATAATGGCGGTGGCGTAGCTTTTAAAGAAGATGGACTTGTGGAGATTATTACCGATTATAATCAGCGATATAATCAGGAATTCTCAATTGCAACACATGGTGCATTTAAAAAAGATATTGCCTTAAGATTGGCGCACAAAGAGCATTATAAATTACTTGGAAGAACACCAGAGAAGCAACTCAACTTACTAATTGTGGTAGATCAAATGTTAACAGGTTTTGATTCCAAATGGGTGAACACTTTGTATATTGATAAGATGCTAGAGTATGAGAACATCATTCAAGCATTTTCTAGAACTAATCGCCTGTTTGGTCCGGAAAAACCATTTGGAACCATTCGCTACTATCGAAGACCACACACTATGGAGCGAAACGTTAACAATGCAGTAAAGTTGTATTCGGGTGATAAACCAATTGGTTTATTTGTTGAGAAACTTAGCTACAATTTAAAAAAATTAAATGAGATTTATGCTGATATTGCAGAGATTTTCAGTCGTGCCAATGTTCCGGACTTTGAAAGACTGCCAACAGATCCTACAGTGCGAGCAAAATTTGCATCATTGTTTAAAGACTTTAACAACCATCTGGAGGCAGCTAAGATTCAAGGATTTAATTGGGATAAAAACAAATACGAATACAAGGAAGAAATGAACAATAAAAAACTGACTATCACATTGGACTTTGACAAGAATAGTTATCTCATTTTGGCACAACGATATAAAGAATTGGCATCTGATGGTGAGGGTGGTAATGGCAGTAATGATGATATTCCTTTTGATCTTGTAGGTTATTTGACCGAAATTGATACTGGAGTAATTGATGCTAACTATATGAATAGTCGCTTTGACAAGTATCTCAAGTTAATTAATCAAGGTGAAGTATCTGAAGAGTTGGTAGAGCAAGCGTTGAACGAGCTTCACAAGACCTTTGCAGCGTTAACTCAAGAAGAGCAGAAATATGCGAGTATCTTCCTCCACGATATTCAACGCGGAGATATTGTCATTGAAAAAGACAAATCTTTGCGTGATTATATTACAGAATATCAATACAAAGCAAAAGACGAACAAATTCGTCGGTTTTCTATTGTTTTGGGATTAGATGAAGAAAAACTGCGTGATATGATGAGTCTAAATGTTTCAGAATCAAATATTAACGAATTTGGTCGCTTTGATGAATTAAAAAAGATGGTGGATAAATCAAAGGCAAAAGAATATTTTGAAATGATAGAGGGAATTACGTTGATACCACCAAAAGTTAATATGAAGACCGATAAATTATTGCGTGAGTTCATTCTTTTAGGCGGTTTCGAAATTCAAACAATCTAATTTTTTGAATTTTGTGAAACATAATCCTTATTCTACAAATGAAATGAATAATTATACTAATTCTATCTGAGAGTCAAGGGTTTTCCTTGGCTCTTTTTCTTTTACGTGGGAACAGCGTAAGTTACTTGAAAGTGTAATTAAAGTGATTGATTTTCGAGGAAGAACACCTAAAAAACTAGGCATGGATTGGAGTGAAGATGGTTATTTGGCTCTTTCTGCTTTGAATGTTAAAAATGGTTATATTGATGAGTCAATTGATGCTCATTACGGTAATCAAGAGCTATATGATAAATGGATGACTGGCAATGAATTGCACAAAGGGCAAGTGCTTTTTACAACAGAAGCACCAATGGGTAATGTGGCTCAAGTCCCTGATAATAAGCGATATATACTTAGTCAGAGGACGATTGCATTTGAAGTTGATGAAGAAAATATTACAGAGAATTATTTAGCTGTAATACTGAGATCTCCAAATATTTTTAATAAGCTAACTGCACTATCAAGTGGGGGTACTGCAAAAGGAGTTAGCCAGAAATCCATGTCTGAATTGACTATACCAATACCTAAAGATACAGTTGAACAGAATAAAATTGGCGAGTATTTTCAGCAACTTGACAACCTTATCACCCTTCATCAGCGTAAGTATGAATTTTTATACAGAGTGTTTCTCTGCGATATTTTTGCAAAATCAGAAGAAATCACACCAACTTGGGAACAGCGTAAGTTCACTGAAGTCTTTATATATCTGCAAAACAATTCACTTTCAAGAGCAGATTTAAACTATGAACAAGGCTTAATAAAAAATGTTCATTATGGCGATGTTCTGATAAAATTTGGCGAAATATTAGATGTAGAATCAGCAGAACTACCGTTCATTTCTAATAATGAATTTACTGTTAGTAACACATCATTATTGCAAAATGGAGATGTAGTAATTGCTGATGCTGCAGAGGATGAAACTGTTGGTAAATGTAGTGAAATCAAAGGAATAGAGGGTATAAACGTTGTCTCGGGATTACATACAATCCCTTGTAGACCTAACATGACATTTGCTTCAGGTTATCTAGGATATTATTTGAATTCAAGTGCTTATCATGATCAATTATTACCCTTGATACAAGGTACAAAAATATCATCTATTTCAAAATCGGCACTACTAAATACTGACATCATTTACCCAGATT
>JAFGVN010000064.1 GCA_016937975.1 Clostridia bacterium | reverse complement strand
TAAATCTGTGCATGGGATTATTTACGAATGGAATAAATAACTTAGCAAGCAAAAGAGGTGGACAATTTATTGTCCGCTTTTTTTATTTTTTTTGAGTGTTTTTTGAAAATTTGGATTTTATTCAAAAAAATGTAAGCAAATTTGTTTTATAATTGATGTCTATCTACCTTTATGTTAAGGTCTAGGTAGGGGAAAATATAGTTTAAAATACAATGAACAGAAGAGACGAGAGGAGGCATATTCCTTTATAAGAGGAGTAATCATATGAGTAAATTTATTGATTTTATTAAAGATTTATCCAATGCCAATGGTGCACCAGGGTTTGAAGATGAAGTAGTAGAAGTGATTAAAAATTACATAAAAGATGCGTTAATAGTTGAAGAAGATAAAATGCGAAACTTGATTATCAAAATGCCACACTATGATTCAGAACTTCCCACAGTCATGTTAGATGGACACTCAGATGAAGTTGCTTTTATGGTGCAATCGATTATGCAAAACGGCATGATTAAGTTTATACCATTAGGTGGATGGATGCCGCAAAATGTTGGCGCACATCTTGTTCGTGTTAGAAACAAGCATGGTCAATATATTCCTGGCGTTGTTGGTTCTAAACCGCCACATTTTATGACAGAATCTGAAAGAGGTAAAATCACTGAAATTTCAGATATGGTCATCGATCTTGGTACAACTTCCTATGAAGATACAACAACTTTATTTGACATTGAAGTCGGCGCTCCAATAGTACCGGAAGTTAATTTTGAGTATCATGCACATTCAGATATGATGTTAGGGAAAGCCTTTGATAATCGTTTAGGTTGTGCTTTGGTGGTTGAAACCATGTTGGCTTTGAAAGATAAGAAACTTGAAGTGAATCTTGTTGGTGCAATTTCTGCACAAGAAGAAGTAGGTACTCGAGGTGCTGTAATTACGGCGAGAAAAATTAAACCTGATGTTGCCATTGTATTTGAAGGAACACCTGCAGATGATCCTTATAGAGGCAGTTATGAACGTCAAGGCGCATTAAAAGCAGGAACACAAATTAGACATAGAGACAGTTCAATGGTTTCAAATCCAAGATTTATCCAATTGGCAAAATCGATAGGACAAGAAAAACAACACAAAATGCAGCATGCTATTCGATCAGGTGGGGGGACGGATGCCGGTAAAATCCATTTGTCTCATGAAGCGGTACCAACCCTTGTTATGGGGGTTCCAGTACGTTATGCTCATACCCACTATGGTTTTTCCGCATATGAAGATTATCAAACTACTTTAAATTTTGCGATAGATTTAATGCTGAATATTAACAAGGAAATTATAAACAGTCTATAAGAAAAAACTAACCTTTTTGGTTAGTTTTTCGTATTATTAAGGGATTAAAATCCCAGTAATTTTGTATGGTTATCCTCTGACTGCCTTGTATCCGATGATGGAACACGTTATAATAAGATACTGAAAGAAGGAGTAATTTATGGAAAATACATTAGATCACAGATTACCTTTTCACAGCGTTGAAGGGTTAATGGATAAAATCGAAAAAATTGTGCCGATGAACCGTTTATTTTTAGATGAACCGATGAAAAATCATACGTCATTTAAAATTGGTGGTCCAACAGCTTTATTAATAGATATTGCGAAAACAGAAGAAATCGTTGAGCTAATTGCGTTGTTTGAAAATGAAGGTGTGAAGTACTTTGTAATGGGCAATGGTTCAAACCTTTTGGTTTCAGATGATGGTTATACTGGCATTGTCATCAAACTATCCGATTTCTATGATCATGTTCACATTGATGGACACACCGTTGTTGCTCAATCAGGGATTTTATTGTCAACGTTATCCAAAAAAATTGTAAAAGCTGGGTTAAAAGGCTTTGAATTTGCTTCAGGAATTCCCGGAACGGTTGGTGGTGCCATAACTATGAACGCTGGTGCTTATGATGGAGAAATGAAAGATTGTGTTTACAATATAAAAGTTTTAAGTAGAGATGGAAAAATAAAAGTTTTATCTAATGAAGAGATGAATTTTGGGTATAGAATAAGTGATGTAAAAAGAAAAGACTATATTGTTTTAGAAACCACCTTTAAATTTGAATCAGGGGATTCTAGAGCCATACAAGATAAAATTAATGATTTTACTTTTTTAAGAACTTCAAAGCAACCTTTAACCTTACCTTCTGCAGGTTCGATGTTTAAAAGACCACCAGGCTATTTTGCTGGAAAACTAATTGATGATTCGGGCTTAAGAGGTTTACGTGTTGGTGATGCTCAAGTTTCAGAAAAACACTGTGGTTTTGTTGTCAATAGAGGCGAAGCAACGTGTCGGGAAGTTCTGGATCTGATTGATGTTGTTAAAAAAGTCGTCATGGATAATTATGGGGTTATGTTAGAGACTGAGGTTAAATATCTGGGAGGATAACATGAAGATTATTGCAGACTACCATACCCATACCGTATTCAGCCATGGTATTGGGACCATAGAAGACAATGTGAAAGTGGCAAAGGAAAAAGGTTTAAAGACTATTGCAATCAGTGACCATGGTCCAGGACATGCTTTCTATGGCATAAAGAAAAAAAGATACATTGATATGAGAAAAGAAATTGATCGCTTAAAACCCTTGTATCCAGAAGTGGAAATACTTTTGAGTTTGGAAGCGAATTTTATGAGTGTGGATGGAACCTTAGACGTTGATGATGAAATGCTGGAAATAGCTGATCTAATCATGTGTGGTTACCATTTTGGCTCTACACCGAAGAAATTGTTATTGGATTTAAAAATGCATCTCTATGCTTTTCTGTCTAGAATTTCAAAATCTATTTATGAAAAATCAAAGAAAATCAACACTGAGATGATGATTAATGCTATGAATCGTTATGAACTGATGGCTATTACTCATCCTGGTGCGAAAGGACCCATTGATATTACAAAAGTTGCTACTGTAGCAGCTGAAAAAAATGTTGCATTGGAAGTTAATGTTAAGCATGGTCATTTGACTGTTGAGGAAATTAAAGAAGCCTTGAAGACTGACGTTAAGTTTATAATAGGCAGTGATGCCCATGAACCTGAGCGTGTTGGTGATTTTGACGCAAGTTTAAAAAGATGCATTGAAGCAGGTGTACCAATAGAGCGCATTGTAAATGCTGGTTGATAGGAGAGCTTATGAATATAGTTATTGTCACTGGATTATCAGGTGCAGGTAAATCCTCAGCTATGAAAAGCATGGAAGATGTGGGGTATTATTGTGTTGACAATTTACCCCCTGTTTTGATTTCAAAGTTTATCGAAATATGTCAGTATAGTGTAGAGGAACTTGAGAAAATTGCTTTGGGTATTGATATTAGAGGTGGAGCGTTTTTTGAGGATTTCCATGCAGGCTTTCAGGAATTGATGGAAAAGGGCCATGATTGTAAAATCGTGTACGTTGAAGCTTCTGATGAATCATTGGTAAAAAGATATAAAGAACTGAGAAGACCTCATCCATTGGCGGGAGATCACACTTTGCTTGAAAGCATTCAAATGGAAAGAGTGATGATGCAATCCCTAAGAGATTCTGCAAGTATGATTATTGATACCACAAATATGGGCATCAATACTTTTAGAAATGTTGTTCGAGAAAAATTCTTAGATGACAATAATCAACCTAAGATTACGATTATTACAAATTCTTTTGGTTTCAAAAAAGGGATTGCCATTGATTCAGATTTAGTATTTGATGTTAGATTTTTACCGAATCCCTTTTATATTTCAGATTTAAGAGAGTTAACTGGTAATGACCAACCGGTTCAAGACTATGTAATGGGTTTTGAGGAAAGTCAGGTTTTCTTTGATAAAACCAAAGATTTAATTACTTATTTGATACCTCATTATATTAAGGAAGGTAAAACTGAACTGGTTGTAAGCTTTGGCTGTACAGGTGGACGACATCGCTCAGTAACAATGGCAAATCTTATGGGTGAATATTTGAAAAAGCAAAATTACAAAGTCTATATAAGACATCGGGACAGTTGAGGAAATTATGGATCAAAATACTAAAATTGTAGCTATTGGTGGTGGAACAGGATTATCCATACTATTGAGAGGGCTAAAGCAGGTGACAGAGCAAATTACTGCAATTGTCAATGTTGTTGATGATGGTGGGGGGTCAGGTGTTTTAAGAGAAGATTTAGCGATGTTGCCACCTGGTGATATTCGAAACTGTATTCTGGGTCTTGCAAGCAAAGAACCAGTCCTTCAAGAATTGTTTGCTTATAGATTTGATGAAGGTCGTTATAAAAATCAAAGTTTTGGAAACTTGATGATTGCTGCTATGGTAGGCATTTCTGATAATTTTGAAGATGCTATTTCTAAAATTAGTGATATTTTCGCAGTGAAAGGGCATGTTTTACCAGCAACCAATGAAGATGTTCATTTGGTAGCAAAACTAATAGATGGTTCCATAGTTCAAGGTGAATCGAAGATTCCCTATCAAGTGTTAAGAAGACAAACGGGTATTGATAAAGTTTATTTGAATCCTTCTGAACCCCAAGCATTGCATCAATCCATTGATGCTATTTTAGAGGCGGATGCCATTTTTATTGGTCCAGGTAGCTTATATACCAGTTTAATACCAAATCTACTGGTTAAAGGTATTTCAGAAGCAATTTCCAATTCAAAGGCTAAGAAGATTTATGTTGCAAATCTTATGACACAACCTGGTGAAACTGATCATTATAATATTGCAGATCATTTGATAGGGATTAAAAAACATGCGCCAGAGATACAGTTTGATTATGTTGTAGCAAACAATCATTCTGTCTCCAAGGAAGTTCGTTTAAGGTATGAAAAGGAAGCCTCAAAACTTCTTTTGATTTCTAAAGCAGATCGACAATATCTGGAGGAAAATAAGATCAAGTTACTTGAAAGTGATTTTATTGAAGAAAAACAGGGGTATGTACGACATGATGTTGATAAAGTCATGCACTTTTTGAAACAGCCAGATTAAAATTACGTCCAAAGTAGATTATTTTACTTTGGATTTTTTATTTAAAAAAATTGTGTTTTAGCTCATAGTCCGCTGAACACCCTATGATTTCCTATTTATTTTTAAATGTCATTTTTTACAACCTAAATAGACCCTCGATAATAAATAT
>JAFGVN010000063.1 GCA_016937975.1 Clostridia bacterium | reverse complement strand
TTCTCTAAATTTGTATACTAACGGTCTTTTGACCTCTTGTGCAACATGCTTATTAGTGAAATCCTTGATGCCAAATTTACTTGCTGTTTTGAATATGATATAATCTTTTTAGTTGGGTTAATGTAAAGGAGAATTATAACTATGAATTATAGATTTCATCTAAAATTACCTGTATGGGTATATATATTTATATTTGTATTTTCTTCTCTAATGTTGTGGTTGGCTTTAACAGGTGATGAAAGCAGAGAATATTTAACTGGTTATATAAGCTTTACTGTTTTGGTTTTAGTAGGGGGTTATTTACTTTTCCTTCAAATAGGAAAAAAGGCGGAATAGAGTTAAATGACCAATCAATTGTAGTATATAATATTCCTACAAGGACCATACAATTAAATCAAATACATAAAGTAGAAGTAGGTTACTACGGGAACAAGAAGAATATGCGCATTCTATACTATGAGAAGAAAAAAATTAAAACTATACAGTTTGGACAAGCATATTCAGAACCGCTTGACAATATTGCAGAATTGATAAGATTAAATAAAACCAGAGTATGTAATGAAATTGATTTGTCAGGCATAGAGAATTTTGAACAGCTTGGAAAAGATCACAATCGTAGTAGAGTAACTTTACTCAATTGGGCATTATCTGGCAACTATATTTTATTGATTTTTCTTGTATATTTTATTGATCTCATTGAATTCAAGACAATGAATTATGTTGTATTTAGTTTTCTTTTTCTACTAGAGATAACATTGTCGATTTTTTACCAGAAAGGAAACATAAAAATCACAAAAAGAATACTTATTTCTTTTCTAGTATTCTTCTGTGCTGTAATATTCTTTATAGTTGAAATGATACAAAACTTATGATAATAAATGAGCACTTGTAATTGAAAAAGGTATAATTCCAAGTGCCTTTTCAGTCTCCAAAACCGTTAGTACGGGTTCAAATCCTGTCACCCCTGCCATTCTATAAACATAGCAATCTAGCCATTTTGAGGTTTGATTGCTTTTTATTTTCATCAGATTTGTGCGCAACGGTCTACAGTACCACACAACGATGTGATTAATAGTGAAAATTAGGTGGTCAAATTTACTTGGTATTATTTTTATGATACAATACAAATAACTATAGCATACATTATTTTAATATGGAGAGAATATGGGAAAAACAATATACAAACTGTTTATGGAGGTTTTCGGGGACTTCATATCCGAAAATGGATTTAAGAAAATAGTGGTAAACGATGTATATTCTAAAAGCAAGTTTAACATCTATTACAAATTTGATGAGGAACATAAACTCCTCAAGTCTTTTGGTTATCATATTTCAAGAGGCTCTGAAACGGGTTGGAAAGCCTTTGATATCATCATAGGCAATGATCCGCTTTTAAGGGATCTTGAAGACACGAATATTTTTGGTGGTATGAGTTTGTCTGAATATTGTAGAATCGGCTTGAAAAGAAGGAAAGTGATACCAGAGAGTTTTCCTGGATATTCTTACTCATTATGGGAATTTAGAAAAGATAATGATGAAGAAACTCTATATCAGTTACACGACGCATATCAAGCTTTTGTAGAACAAGGGAAAGAGTATCTATTATCAAATACATTTGTAGAAGCTCGCCGAGGTTTCAAGAAATTTTTACTTAGTTACGAAATCAATCCTGAATCGATTGATTATGCGGTATTTGCAGGTGACAAAAAAGAAGCACTTAGGGTTGCTGATAACATTATCAAAGCAAATGAAGCAGCCAAAGAAGATCTTAAAAGAATAATCGAAACGTTAGTGCAATCTCCAAATTACATAAATAAGAATAGTTGGGAATATAAATCAGTTCAAAACAATTTGGATTATTTGAGTATTCTAAATAATCGATTAATAGAAAATCACAATCTTAAGTTGAAAATAGAAAATGAATTTTCTAAAATGCAAAAGCAATTACACTTGAATATTGACAAAAATATAAAATTGATTAAGAATACAATTAAGAAATAATATGCCTTTTCGGTCTCCAAAACCGTTAGTACGGGTTCGAATCCTGTCACCCCTGCCATTTTATAAACATAGCAATCTAGCCATTTTAGGTTTGATTGCTTTTTATTTTTCTCCAAATTTGTGTACTAACGGTCTTTTGACCGCCTTTGCAATATGCTTATTAGTGAAATTCTTGACATCAAATTTACTTGCTTCATTTTTTATGATATAATCAAAATTAACAGTATGATACATATATAAGGAGAATATCATGCCTAAGAAAAAACAAGAAAAGGATCTTGGAGATGCACTTGAAGAATTTTACTTTTTTATGAAGAAATTTGTATTGTTATTTGTATTATTTGCGTTTTTACCGCTCTTAAACAGTTGCAGCATGAATGATGCAGGAATCATAAAGTGGACGTATAAGGATGAACTTTTGGATTGGAAAGATATTAAAAACGCTACGTATTATGAACTTGTATTTTATCAAACCGATCCGGATACTGGAGAAGTTGTAACACCACTTACACCAGCCTATATGATGGGGTTTATTGCATATGCTTATGATTCGCAATATTCTTTTTATGGATTTCCTAACCATTACAGCTATAATCTTAAAATAAAGGTCTACTATGAAGGCGGAAGCTCTGAGGAATCTGATTTGATTCATATTACCCAAGATCTCGATTTCCCTTATCCAATACAATTTGGTTTCGGTGACTATGTCGGTTATGAATTATCGTGGCATATGTATTCTGAAGGCGTTTCTGATCTTGTAAATTATACACTTAGTATTAATGGTGAAGAATTTGATATTGATACTGATCAATATGATATGGATGATTATAATAGTGGTATCTATAAAATTCAAATCAGAGTAAATTACGAAACAGGTTCTTCAAAATGGTCAAAGCCTATTTATCAAAGTATTAAGGTTGAAGGATCTCAAGAGCAAGTGAACTATAATCTCAATTCAGGAGAAGACTTAACGTATAGCTTAGATTCAGGAGAAGATATTATAGCTGTTGTAGGTAAATATTATCTTAGTATCAATCATCCATCATTACCTGATGAAATTGTTGAAATTGATGGTTCAAGTCTTACTTTGAATCAATATTACCTTAAAACCGTAAATGATGATCCAACACAGATTATTACACAATTATACATTTTTACAGATGACAACATAACTACTCTATATATTATGAATGATACTAGTAGTGAATAATAAGGATTAAGTCTTGCATAAAACTAAATCTCATTTGATACAGGATACAATGTAATGCTATTTGTTTAGCATAAACTATAATGAGTTGTATCACAGACATTGTCTTTTCGGTCTCCAAAACCGTTAGTACGGGTTCGAATCCTGTCACCCCTGCCATTCTATAAACATAGCAATCTAGCCATTTTGAGGTTTGGTTGCTTTTTATTTTCTCTAAATTTGCATACTAACGGTCTTTTGACCTTTTATGCAACATGCTTATTAGTGAAATCCTTGATGCCAAATTTACTTGCTGTCATGTTTATGTTATAATCATAGCAGATATGCATTATATT
>JAFGVN010000062.1 GCA_016937975.1 Clostridia bacterium | reverse complement strand
TTTACAGATTAAATTACCTAATACTGCCTAAATTTTATGCTCTAACTCACAACTAAAGTAACGAGTGTGCGAGCACTATTCATCAAAAAAAGGAAAAAGTGAAGCTGAAGCATTAGTGAACAGTTTTGAAAACATTGCATTGGATGTTGCCTATTCAAGTCCATACAAAAGAGCTTTTGAAACCATAGAACCTCTTTGCAAGACAAGAGGGTTAAAGATAGAATCTGATGAGGCTTTCAAAGAGAGGGTTTTATCAAGTGAACACGTCGAGAATTTTAATACTACTTTGGAGAAACTCTGGCTTGAAAATGATTATAAACTATAGGGCGGCGAATCGAATGAAGAAGCTAAAATACGAGGTGTTCAAGCCCTTGAAAAACTTCTTAAACGTCATCCCAACCAAAATATCATCATTGGTACCCATGGTAATTTAATGACATTAATAATGAATCATTATGATGAATCTTATGGTTACGAATTTTGGAAAAAGCTTCAAATGCCAGCAGTATATTGTATAGCTTTTGAAGAAAATCGAATTACTTTGAAGTGTATACAAAATTAAAACACCATTTCTGGTGTTTATTTTTTTAGGTCTGGCAATATAATTTTAAAATGAACGCCATTTTTAGATGAGATAAGTTCTAGATCACCATTTAAGCGATTTCTAGTCAAATCTTGAACGATATGCATACCTAAACCGGTACCACCTTCATCTTTTTTTGTTGTGAAGAATGGCTCAAAAATTCGCTTAGCAAGTTCGTTGCTCATACCTTTACCATTATCTTTGTAGTCCATAATTACTTTATCGGTTTTAGTACCATAGATATCAATGGTACCAATAGGGACATTTTCAAAGGCGTGTGTTAAACTATTCATTATTAAATTCGTGAAAATCTGAAATAATGCGCCAGGATATGTGTTGAGTTCTATAGACAAATCTACATGATTATGGATTGTATGAGGTGTCTTTTTTAGAGTTGGTGACAATATTTTTAGGATATGATCCACATAGTCATGTAAATTTATGGTTCTGATTTCTTCTTGTGCATGGTCTAATGATAATTTTCTAAAGTCCTTTACCAGTTGAATAGCTCTTTCTAGATTACTGTTGAGTACTTGAATGGAGTCACCTATATGCTCAAAAGCATCTGATAATTGGGATTTTTTTAGAGTATTATTTTCTAAAGCTTTTAAAGTTTTATTGTTGGTTTCTTCGATGTAAGAAGCTACAGTGACACAAATACCCAATGGTGTGTTGATTTCATGTGCAGTGCTTGAGACCATTTCGCCGAGAGTAGCAAATTTTTCTTTGTTAATTAATTGATTTTGAGTGCTCTGTAATTGTATAATGGAATCTTTTAATTCTTCATTGGTTTTATGCATGGCTTCAGTTCTTTCAACAACTTGTCTGTTTAAACGATTGTTAGAGTCTAAGAGCATGTAGCTTGAAAAACTAACAATGGTTGCAAAGATGATTCCCAAACCGATGAGCAAGTAAAAAAGAGGTGTTGCACCTGTAAAACCACCTGGGTTTTCTGCTTTTATACGCCATTGTCCACTGGTAACATCCATAGTTTCCGTTAAAGCATCTTCAGAAGGCTGATCATCCGTTTCAAAGATAACACGTCCATTAGTAGAACCTTCTAAAAATTGCTCGATAATTACAGGATGGTTATAAGCGAAATCATATACGCCAGATAATTCCAACATGGTGTCATAAAAGAGAACCATAGAAAGTTGTCCCCAATACTGTTGATCTACTAGGATTGGCATTCTATAAATCATGGCCATACCACCTTGCACCAGTTCTACGGGACCGACAAACATGGTGATGAGATTATTCTTAATTTTTAAAATATCTTCCTTTTGACCCTCTACTTCTGATAGATTAATTCCTATAGCACTTTTATTGGGTTCATAGGGATATACATATGCGATGGTCGTATCTTTTATTGCTGTAAAATGACTTATGATGCCTTCAGAAGGCATGAGCTTTTCTGCATACAAAGAAAACTCATCTTGGGATAAATCCGGATAAGTTTGAATAAAGGCTACAACACCATTGGCATTACGAACACTTTGATTCACATATTTGTTGATATTTAAAGTCAATTTCTGAATTTCAGACAAAACAAAGCTTCTCTCATCCGTAATTTCTCTTTGATACTCGACAAAAGCAGCTGTACAAAATAAAGCTAAAATGACAATGAAACTAATAAAAGCTAGGATCTTTTGCTTGTTTATTTTCATAAAACACCTCGCATATTAGAAAGATACCCTTTGTGAAAGCGTTTAAACTGAATTACTAAAACCTATAGCCAAAAGGCTATAGGTTTAGGTTTAGTTACCAGCAATATCCATATTTAGTAGTTGCATTGTTTTTGGACCCTTGTAATTATTGATTTGATGAATTTCAGTTGAAAGGTAAAATTCTTCTTGTACTTGATGAATATTTCCAGAAATTGAACCTGTTGTAACAGGCACAACCTTATGACCATCGAAATAACGTCCTAGTCGAATTTCACCAGCAAAGTCTCCTGTTAAACCATTCATTTGAAAATCTGAGAACTCCAATAACTCTAGATAAGGTTCTGATTTCATTGCTTCAATGGACTTAGAGCCCGGTTCAACAACAATATTATCAATATTACCAACAGGCTCTAAATCTAAGTAATGAGCAAATCTAGCACCGCCCCAATAATTGATTAGTTTACCATTTTTTATGAGTTCTGTGGTTTTAAGCTGTAAACCATCGCCATCAAAAGGTCTTGCATGGGATGAATTTTTTAACATGGGTTCTAAAGTAATTGTTACAGCGTCACCCTTGAAATTGCCTTGAACAGACTCACCTATTTTAAACGTTGAGATCTGTTCGTAAACAGATTTTGCTGAAGCATGGGTTAGATAATAATCAAACATTGTTTTTGCTGGTTCACCTGTTAATAAAACATTGATTCCTTTTAAAGAAGGTGTATCTTCTGCAGAAGCTTTTTCTTTTGAAATCTCAATCATCGTTTGGATTTCAGTTGCAATTTGTTCTTTGTTTAAATCGGAGAAACTGATGTGTTTATAAGATTCAACTTCTTCACCTTCATTTTTCCAATTGGTGATGAATTCTAATTCAACATCATGATTATCATAAGCAATATCTACACCTTCTGAGTTTAAGATTGCATAATGGTTACGATTCAAAAAGAGTTCTGCAGAGTTAATACCTTTAATGGTATCTTCATTTTTATAAATTACTTTTGTGATTTCAGGGACCCAATCTATTAAATGCTTATTGGATAAATCACTTGGCATAACAACGGATTGTTCACCGTAACCTTGAATCAAAGGGTAGTGTTGATTCTTAACAAAGGTTGCTGCATAAGCTGCATCCTCTAAGGCTTCTTTAATTTCGTCTGCAGACATTGTAGGTGCAATCTTTGTTCTTGATGAACCTTTGTATCGATTATTATTTTCTTCGAAATCTTTGTAGACTGTTACATCAAAATGATGTACATTTTTCATTCGATTCATATCAATCGCATCTTTTACATAAAAGACTTCAGATGATTCAATTTTTCTTTCTAGAATGTGCCAACCATCTATATTAGTCATCGATGTTAGGATTTGTTTTAATAAATTTTTCATTAGCCTAACCTTCCTCTCGTCTTAATATATGGACCGCCATCCGCAGTTTTAACCCATTCTTTATGACCTTTACCACAGGCCCCTGAACCATAGAATTTAACTTCTTCAGAAACCATTTCTACTGCATTTAATACATCAGGGACATAACCGGTCATAATAACGGGTGAGACAACCTTGCCAGTAAGTTTGCCATTGACGATTTCCTTACCTTGCATCAACATACATTGAATACCCCAGTTTTTTGGATCTTCCATGCCACTCATGACGCCTTCGAGCAGATAACCTTTTTCAATTGAACCAATCATATCCTCCAATTGATCATGACCACCAGAGAAGAATGTAGAGGTCATACGTGCATAGGCCTTTCTTTCAAAGGATTCTCTTTTACCATTACCTGTAGGTTGAGTTCCCAAGGTCATGGCTGATAAAACATCAGAAATACCGGTTTTTAAAATCCCTTGGTCGATAACTTTGGTGTCACCACCTAATGTACCTTCATCGTCAAAAAGATAAGAAGAGACATTGCTAGCGGCTTGGGCACCATCGTGCATCGTCACATGTTTTGAACCTACAGGTTTGTTTAAATATTCCAGAGCCTTTGCACGGTTCTTAACAAACATATCCATTTCAACGCCATGTCCAAAGGCTTCATGGGCAATTAGACCAGCTACATCGGGTGCACAAATGATATCATATTCACCAGGAATGAGTCTGTCTGAATCCAACAACTGTAAAGCACCATCAACAATGGATTTGGCATCTTCCAGCATTTCATCCATAAGCTCAACGCCTTTCAAACCGGCATAAGAATCATAGTAGAATTTTGTTTTATTTTCTTTTTTTGCAATGGCAACAAGTGAACCTTGGGTCCAAATATAAGACTGCTCCAAATCTTTTTTAGTGGAAATGAAACATTTAGAGATGTTTACTTCCTCAAAACTACATCTGAAATCGATTAAATGGTCCGAATAAGATAAACCTTCTTCCATGATTTTTGTAAGTTTTTCAATTTTCTCCTTTGAAGAAACTTCTTGGGGATGGATTTTTACTTCGCTGAAAAAACTCTTTGTTATGGCTTCTTCTTGTAAAATAGGATATGATATGGTTTTTAAATTTGCGTGGTGTAAGATTTGATGTTCTTCAATGAATCTGTTTTTTAGAGTCTCAATAAATGCATCTAAATCTTCTTCAATTTGATTAAAGGAATACTCAGAATAAAATCTTCCGTTGTAGATTCTTAAAACAAATCCTCTTTCAGTCCACATAGAATCACTTAAGTTTGATCCTGTACGTTGGACACCATATCCTTTGCCTTTTGTATCTGTTCCTAACAATGAAACATAATCAAAAGTTTCAGAAAGGGTGTCAACAATTTTCTTTAATTTACTTTTCTCTCTTGATAAGTAATTTGACATTTCAACTTTCATGGGCATACCTCCTAATATTACTGTACCCTAAAAATGTAAGATAGAAAAGTTAAAATACGATTAGAAATAATTCGATACATGTCTTTACGAATAATTCATAATATCGTCATATTTAAATTGAAAAAGTGTTTTCAAGGCATTCATTTCCAGTGGTATTTAGTCTTAAAACAAACTTTGTTAGAAAAATATTAAGTTATATTTCATTTATGTAATAATAAGGCAAAATGAGGTAGAATCATGTATAATAAGATGAATTAAAAAGAAAGAGGAAGAACCATGAAGAAATTATTTGTATTATTGATACTACTATTTGCTTTAATAGGATGTGAAGAAGAAAAGCCATTGAAAATCTTTGGAGTGGATGAAGAGAAAATTGTAGAAGCTTCTGAACTTACAACTGGATTTTCATATCGTTTTGTGACAGAGTACACTTCTGAAAATGAATCTGCAGGTGTCATGGAAGTAATGATCCGTACTGATGAAGCATATGAAATTACAGAAGTAACCTTTAATCCCATTGCAGCAAATAAATTACATCAGACCATGAATCCAAAAGACGAATCATCTGTGTATGGTTTGTTGACCATTCAATTGGATCCAGAAGTAACTTATAGTGTTGTGTCTGAACAGGCTTTATTGGATTATTATAAGGCAAATTCATTTTATGATGTTATCTCAAATGAGGAAACAGATCACAATCAAGTATCCATTGAGTTGAAAGCCAATGAGAGTAAAAATGTTATTGTTAGTTATACTTTTGAAATTAATGAAGATCATAAAGGTATTTTAACGTTAAACTGATTTTAATCAGTTTTTCTTTTTTTTTTGAAGTAGATCAAGTGTTTCTAAACCAGAAATGAATCCTAAAAATAATGGCTTTCAATTATTCGCGGATTGATTTAAGTAATATTACTGTTTAATGACGAATTTTCATAATTTGATATGGGCTCCTTTTTTTTGTCATATAATGGTAGATGAAAATAAGGAGATAATTATGAAATCCTATTATATTGGCATGCATGAGTTCTTTGATGCAGAGAAATTAAAAAGAGACTGGAAGCCTCATTTTGCAGGAATTGAATGCTGTAATTTGGAAAATAAGGAAGAGTGGCATAAACTCTTAAAAGTGGCAGACGAGAGAAATCTTCAAATTGGTGTACATTATCCTTTGTTCAAGAACGCTGATCATGAAAGAGATCCATTACTCAATACATCGGATGAAAGTACGAGACATATTTCATTAATTGCAATAGAACAATTAATGGGACAATTAAGCCATAATCCTATTAGTTACCTGTTGGTTCATTTTCCAAAACCTATGATTTTAGATGAACATTTACCTTGGCATCATGCTAGATTTCCTGAACATCACTTCAAAAGCTCCAAGGATATGTCCTATGGTGAATTTTATGCACTTGCTTATGAAATCGTTTCAAAATTGGATATTCTTTCATCTATATATAATATTCCTATACTTCTGGAATTAGAATTGATTAATCATTATATCTATGATTCAGATATTTTAAAATCATTATTGAAGACCTTTAAAAATGTTTCTTTATGTGTGGATACTGCGAGAATGCATATCATTGAGCAAATAGATGAAAATTTTGATGCAGTGTCCTTTATAAAAAAACATTCTGAATTCATATCCCATATCCATTTATCCAACTTATGTTTTGTTGAGGGCATTAAGGAGCATCATTATCCAGCCTTAAAAAGACTGAACCCAATAAAAGGTTGGGGTAATTTGGAATGCATGTTGAAGGCTTGTAGAAATAACAAAGCCCAATCCTTATTGTTTGAACACGATTCCTCTAAAGTGAGTGTTGATGAACTTGACAGTATTTATGATTGGGTTGACAAAGTATTAAAATAGGAGCTACGAAATGAACTTATATGAAAAACCAGAAATCTATGATGTTTTTTACAATCCAGCAAATGAAGCCCCTTTAAGAAATCATTATGAAATGCTTTTTAAGGATAAGCCGATTCATAGGATTTTAGATTGCAGTTTTGGCTCGGGGAATCTTTCTTTTGTCTTAAAGGAGATGGGGTATGATCTCACTGGTTCAGATTTAAGTAAAGAAATGCTTGAAGCGGCTAAGGAAAAGGCTAAGAGAAGAGGTCTAACTTTACCCCTTGTTCAGGCAGATTTTTGCGCGTTAAATACAATTGCTGAAACCTTTGATTTGGTCATGAGTACAGGAAACTCATTACCACATGTTTCACTTGATCATGTCAATAAAGCAATCCTGTCGATGAAAGATAGAATTGAGCCAAAGGGATATATTTATATTGATTTGAGAAATTGGGATAAAATCCTTTCAGATGAAACCCGGTATCAATATTATCCGCCTGTGATTAAAGATGATCTGAGGGTGAACGTTGTATTATTCAAAGAGTTTATAGAAAGTAAAATTCAATTTAATTTTTTGTATGCCTATGAAAAAGAAAATAAAATTCTTAAAGTAGAAGAAGCGCAAGTAAGCTACTATCCATTGTTAAAGCATCAATTGGTGGAATTATTGTCATCCAATGGTTTCATCAATATTGAGATCTATCCTTTCATACAGCATCAAATAAAAACATTTGAAGAGATGAATTGGTATGTGGTTATGGCCCAGAAAGGTGAACTATGAAAATATTTCCTAAACATATTATTGCTGTTGGTGGCATAATTTTAAATGATAAAGAAGAAGTTCTGTTGGTACATACACCAAAAAGTGGTTGGGTTTTTCCTGGTGGACAAGTTGAAAATGAAGAAAATCTGATTGATGCTTTGAAACGTGAAGTGTTAGAAGAAAGTGGTATTCATATTGAAGTGGATCGCTTGATTGGACTGTATTCCAATACGAAAGGCTATCCAGGGTACAACGGCTATGAGGATATTCCAACAAAACTGATGATTGATTTCACCGGTCATTATATTGAAGGTGAACTTACAGCCTCTGATGAAACCGATGCTTGCAAATGGGTGAAGAAAGAAGACGTACTGAATCTAATGACTTCAGTCAATTACATAGAGCGTTATGAGGCTTTCTTACATCAAACCACACTAGTCACTTATATGGACTATGTTACCAAGCCAGAGTTTACAATTAAAATGAAAAGAGAAATATAATGGGTTCAAGAATTATGCATCTTGTCATTGCAAAGAAGGTCTGTGAGCAGCTTAAAATTGATTCATTGCCCTTTTACTATGGGAATCTTATTCCGGATGCCCATGAAAATACTGAAGAAAAACGTATTTCGCATTTTATCAAGCCGAATACTAAATTTGGGCGTATGAACATGATTGATGAAAAAAAGTTTCAGCATACTTATGAAATGCATTTATGCCATCCTGTTGTTGCTGGTTATTATGCTCATTTGATCAGCGATCAAGTATGGCTTAATGAAGTCTATACACCGCTCATGGTGCATGAAGGAAGGCTTATTCAAACGCAAAATGAGGACTATTATAAGGATTTCACGAGAATGAATCGATTACTCATTGAAAAATATCAATTAAGTCCAATCAATGAACATTTTGAGAATCCCATTAAGGAATATAATGAATCTTTGACAAATATGATTCTACAAGGATTAAAAAAGGATTTCGAAGTGTCAGTTTACTCTGCATTAAAGCTTATGAACTTAGAGCATATAGAGAAGTTTATAGCACATTCAGTAAAAAGAGTAGTAGAAGTTTTAGGAGCATATTATGAAACTTATGAATGATTATAGATTAAGATTTGAAGCACAAATGGTTTTTTACTTAGTACCTTTAGTGGTTTACTTTTTTATTTTTAAGGAAATGGTCTATAGTTTAGTTGCGGGTGGCATCATGTTTGTGTATTTGACCATGATTACAGCTTTTTTAAATCGTTATTTTAGAACCTTTATACATTATATGCTGTGTGATATAAAAAAGTATGGTGGACGCATCAAATTGAAATCTTGGCATCCAAGAAGTTATCCAATTAAAGCATTAGAGGCAACCGAGTCAAGAAAACTGGAAGGCTTGACCATCCTAATTACCTTTGGGCTCAGTTTTGTAGCTTATTTGATATCACAGGTTTTAGTACCTGAAACGTATTTTAACCATATGATGTTAGGACACATCATCTTTACTACAATGATTTTTTACAAAGAATATCGCTATATTCTTTTAACCTACAAGTATTCTAATCATATATTTGACTATAACGAACGGACTGTAAAGATTTATAAAGTATAGAAGAGGCTTAATGCGACCAAAGTTTACTTTGGTGCAAAAGGCATTATTACAAAAGACCATAAAATCCTATTATTGTATTTAGATTTTAATATACTGATATTGAAAATCAAAAGGTTCATTGATCAGGTCAACATCATGGTTATGTTTAGATAAGCATTGATGAATTGTTTGATGTTGTTGATGCAGAAGTCTATATGCGACCAATTAGAAAATGGGAATTTCTAAAAAGAGAAAGTGGTTACGATATTAGAATAATTAAAAGGGGAGATGAACGTTGAAATATATTTGGCAAGGCATACAGGAACCTTTTTTAGACGAGATTCATTTACAATCAGTAGATCACGTCATGACAGGTCTTTATGGTGGTTCAATTCAATCAGGTGCAAATAAAAACGAAGATGCTTTTCTCGTCATGACTGAAAGAAAACAAGTGATTGCATTATTATTTGATGCCCATACTTGTTTTGATAGTATTTCCTATTTCTTAGAAAATTTAGACTTAAGAGATCTTGAAAGATGTTTTGAAATGTCCTTGGAAGAGGGCTTTAAACATTTTGAGGAGATTATAATGTTATTACTTCATAAGCCGATTAAAAAGGAGTTGAAAGGTGAAACAGCTATCATGATGGTTTATGAACGCGATGGGTATTTGAAGTGGATTTCTGTTGGTGACAACAGTCTTTATGTCTATCATGACGAAACCATGTGTTTAAATCAGTATCGATTAAACAGCAGAGTCTTTTTCCAGTGGTATGGTCATGCCAATAGTCTTCAGTTGACCAGTCCCTGTTATCAACAAGGTGTCATTGAATTAAGACAAGGATATACTGACATTTTAATGCTAACAGATGGTATATTGGAAATAGAGGATAGTCCTTACTTGAAAGATCAGTTACTCTATGAGGATTATAAATCAAGTCCAAGAAAGATCTTAGAAACCGTTAAAGAAAGAAAAGGCAGAGACAACGCTACCTATATAGGTTGGTCAGTTTATAAATCGGAAGAGGCCTTAAGGCCAACAAGGAGTTTGGGATGATTTCATATAAAAAAGGATCGTATGACTTAATTGATGAAGTGAAGCCACTGTGGGAAAAACTCAACAGTCATCATAGGGCAAATTCCAAGTATTTTAAGACTCAGTTTGAAAAAAGCTCCTATGAAAAACGAAAGAAACATTTCAATGATGCAAGGCATCTTTATATTCAGATGGCTTATGATGAAGATAAAAGAATCGGCTATGTTGTTGCATCTGTCAATGAAATGAAGGTTGGAGAAATTGAATCCATATTTTTAGATGAAAACTACCGTGGACAAAAGATTGGTGAAGTATTGATGGAAAATGCTTTAAACTGGATTGAAAATCAATCTGCAGATCGAATTATCTTAGGTGTAAGTGTTGGCAATGAACAAGCCTTCTCATTTTATGAAAAATTTGGATTCTATCCAAGAACTACCATCCTTCAAAGAAAATAAATCTACTTATTAATTATAAAGGGGGCTATGATGGATTTATCACAACTCACATTAACAACAGAACGCCTTTTTTTAAGAGCGATATCAGAAGAAGACATAGAGCCAGTTTTCAAGAATTTTACGAAGGATATTGCCACTTATATGGGTCCTCAACCCTCAGAAGATATTTCAGGTGTATACACTTTTGTAAAATCGTCTCTAACAGGCCTAAAGGAAGGTACGAACCTACAAATGGTCATTCTTAGGAAGGAAACTGAAGAATTCCTAGGTTGTGTTGGTCTTCATGATTTAAATCAGGATCCTGAACTGGGTTTATGGTTAAAAAAGGAAGCACATGGGAATGGTTATGGATTGGAAGCCATATCATCCGTAATCCAATGGGCAAGAGCATCAATTGCCTTTGATCATTTAAAGTATCCTGTGGATCAAAGAAATGCTCCAAGTAAAAGAATTCCTGAATACTTCAATGGCAAAATCGTAAATCGTTATAAAGAAAAAAATATGGCAGGAGAGGTATTGGATTTGTTGGAGTACTGGATATATGAGTCAGTTGAATGTGAATTAAGAGGATATCATGATGTTTAAAATAGAAGACCGTAGTGAAGTTTATAAATGGTTGATTTTTGAAATAAAAAAAATCGAGAAGGTACAAGGATTAATACAAGTGGGTTCTGGATCTACAGGTTACAAGGACCAATATTCAGACATTGATTTGTTGCTGGTCGTTGAAGAGCAAGAACATGTTCAAGAAGTTATGCATCAACTCACTAGAATCATTTTAATAGAATATCCTGAATCGATGTTTAAGATTTATCATCATCATGATGAAGTAAAAGTAGGCTGCTTCTTCTTGGACAATTATTTGGAATTGGATCTTGGGGTTTGGACCTATCAAATGCTACATGGCACGAAACCCCATTACCGAATTATTTACTCAAATCTGCCCCTAGAAGAAAAGCTGATTTTTTCACAAAAGACTATTGATTTAGAAAAAATTTATAAGGAACACTTTTCTAAACTGTGGCAGTTTGTAAACGATGGGAGCATTTCCATTAAAAGACTCCAGTATACAAAAGCAAATAAAGCCATTCAAGTGATACGTGACATGTGTCAGGAAGTTATTTGTTTACAACATGATATTACATTTGATTATGATAAGAAAATTGATCAAGTTGATGAAACCTTTTATACCTTGTATCAGTATGAAATGAATCAAAAGGCCATGTTCGAACATTTGAAATATGTTTTGAACTACTATTTTAATAGAATACCTGGTTATGAAAAAGAAAAGCTGTTTTTAATAAAGTATGTCAATGAAATGAGCAGTTAGAACGACCTTAAGGGCAGTGGTTTTTAGCTTTGAATTGGCGAGAATGCCTAAATAAATTAATGTAATCCCACAAAATATCATTTTGTTGAATAAAGAAAAGCTTCAAATAAAGTGGTCGTTACCTAGCCCTTAGGCAGATTACAATATGTTTATTGAGTAAAATGTTGTAAAAGAGGTAAAGGAAGAAGCCGACTTTATGGTAGAACCATTGATGCTCATTGTCCTTTTACATTGAAAAAGCCCAATGAACACGCGGTATAAAGTATGAAAGGAGCATTATGATTTTAGTTGGTAAGCAGATTTTGCTTTTTCCTTTAACCCTTGAGGAGTTGAAATTCCCTGACTCCATTGATGCTGATTTAACTGGTTTTGAATGGTCTGAAGTATCAAAAAGAGCAATTTCAATGAAGATAGAAAAAATGAAAAACTTGGATGAAAGTATTCATCCCTTGTACACCTATTGGATGATGGTAGAAAAATCAACAGGTGAGGGTGTTGGACTGATTGGTTTTAAAGGTATGTTTCAAGGCGCTATGGAAGTTGGTTATGGTGTCAGTAAAAGAAAAGAACGGTTGGGATATGCTTCTGAAGCTTTAAAACTTTTAGTCAATTGGGCTTTTGAGTATACATTCTGTCATAAAATAACAGCTTATGGTGTTTTAAAAGATAATAGGGGGTCCATAAAAGTTTTAGAGAAAAATGGCTTTGAATGTATTGAAAGCAAAGATACTTTAAAATTTGAACTTAAAAATTCACAGTTTGTATTTAAATCTCATTTAAAGGAAAATACAGTAAAAAGACCTGGCGCTTATCTTATCCTAAAAGCACATAACCGTTATGGCGTGGTGCAAGTAAGAGATACACATTTTCTTATTGGTGGTGGTTTGGAAGAAAAAGATGATGATTTGCTTCAGTGCATTCATAGAGAAGCTTTAGAAGAGATTGGTTATACGATAAAAAATTTACAATATTTAACCACTATGGAGCAATATGAAGTGAATAAAGAGAAGAATCACTATTTGCATCTTATCGGCCATGTGTTTTTAGGTGAATTAGATCAAATGATTGAGGACCCTATTGAGGTTGATCATACTTTAGTTTGGATTACACCAGATCATTTGGAAAACAAATTATGGGTTGATTACCAAAGATATGTCATTGAGAAGTTAGAAAGAGGAGACTTATATGGGGTATCTTGATGATTTAAGGGAAAAAATCGGTACAGATCCTGTTATCATGCCTGGTGCCAATGTAATCATTATCAATGAAAAAAATGAGATCCTCATGCACCATAGGAGAGATCGGGATTGGTGGGGACTGCCAGGAGGGATGATGGAACTCGGTGAAACCTTGGAAGAGACCGCTGTTCGCGAAGTAAAAGAGGAAATCAATATCAAGGTATCTGATTTAAAGCTATTTAATCTATATTCAGGTCCAGAATTTTTTTATATTTATCCAGATGGCAATCAAGTACATAACGTCACTGCAACTTATATTTGCAAACACTATAAAGGCGAAATAATCGTGGAACAGACAGAAGGAAGAGATGCAAGGTTTTTTGCTTTAGAAAATCTTCCAGAAAATATCAGTTCAACAATACAACCGATCTTAAATGAACTTAAAGTTAGAATTCGTGAATTCATATAAGAAATACAGATTAGAAAAGATTAAATAAGCAAATCTAAGGTATAAATCTTTTGAGGTGACGATTATGATTAAACAAGGTGAAATAAAAATTAAGGTAGAACAAGTGTCAGTAAGTGGTCGAGGTGCCATTATTTTAACAGGACCTTCAAGCTGTGGTAAAGGAGAAGTGGCCAATGGCTTAAGAAGGTTCTTGGATTTACCTAAAACCAAGCATTTGTCCATGGGTGATATGCTGAGATCTACGATTTATAAAGCTAGAAATGATGCGAATTTTAGAAATAGATTATCTACGATTTATCAAATTCAAGATCAAATATCAATATTTGATGAGGCATACAATGATGCAAATTTAATTTCCAAAACGGATCGTTACTTATCAGTGCTTAAGGATCAATACGGGTCTTTTGTCAGTCAATTGGATTGGTTGGAATTTTGTGTTCAGAATGGACTTCTGATTCCTGATCAATGGACCATTAATATTATTAATGCTGCTTTTGAAAGTGAAGCAACATTGAAAGATGAAATTTTCATTATTGATGGTTATCCAAGAACGGTACAAGCTGCAGAAGCTCTTTTAAAAACATTTGAAAATTTGGATATTCCAATTATAAAAGTCGTTCATCTCTCCATTACGAAGGACGAAATGATTAAAAGAGCAATGGGAAGAAATAGACAAGATGATCAGAAAGAAAGCCTTGAAAGACGTTACCAGTTTTACGTAGAAAATGTACAACCGAGTATTGATTATTTAAAGGCAACCTTAGGGAGTTCTTATGTGAGTTTAATTGATGCCCATCAGCCGATTTATATTGATTCACAGTTTGACTTGAGTGCTTCCATTGACAAAGTTACATTGGATGTTGTGAATGCTTTAGGTTTACCTAAATATTTAATCTCCCTCTAATAGGGGTCTTAAGACCATTTCATATGGTCTTATTTTTGTGTATAATAAATGTGGAGGTGCGACAGTTCGGTGTCGTGTGTATAGCAGGTGGGAATCCTGTCTAGTAAGATTTAGCCAATCGCTAGTATCTAGGCTTTG
>JAFGVN010000061.1 GCA_016937975.1 Clostridia bacterium | reverse complement strand
GTAAGGTACTCGTGCTTTTATTTTGTCTATTATTATTGAATTTTCAATGTTCACAAGCACTTATTCAAGTGCGAAGTTTGAGTTATAGTCATTAAACTTCTCTTAAGTCATAAAGCATTTTGTTGATAGATTTTAAATTATCTTCTATCATAATATTAATAAGGAGAAAGGATTTATTTATGAACGAGAAGATATTAGTTGTTGAAGACGAAAAAGAGATTGCCGCTTTAATTCGTGATTATTTGACTGCATCAAATTATAAAGTGATTATTGCTTCTGATGGAGAAGAAGGACTTAATTTGTTTCATGAAGAAAAACCGCAGTTAGCAATACTTGATATTATGCTTCCAAAAAAAGATGGGTTTGAAATTTGTAGAACAATTCGTTCTAAATCCAATATTCCAATTTTAATTTTGAGTGCAAAAAAAGAAGACACCGACAAAATCATTGGGTTAGGTTTAGGTGCTGATGATTATATAACAAAACCTTTTAGCCCAAGAGAGTTAATCGCACGTGTACAATCACAATTAAGAAGATTTACTGAACTCTCCCATACCCAAGATAAGGATGAAGTAATTTCCCATAATGGTTTGGTCATCGATGCCACGGCTTATACAGTAACTCTAAACGGAACTGTTATTCCTTTTTCTGTGAAGGAGTTTGAGATTTTACTTTATCTCGCTTCAAATGCGAACCAAGCATTGTCCAGAGAGAAGATTTTTGATGAAATCTGGGGTTATAACGAGTTTGGAGACATTAACACCGTTACAGTACATATTCGTAAGATTAGAGAAAAAATAGAATCTGATCCTGCAAATCCTAAATTTATTGAAACGGTTTGGGGTATTGGCTATAAGTTCAAAGGGGAGAAATAATGAAAAACAATTTACGGTCAAAGCTTATTTTTGCTTTGACTTCTTTGATTATCGTGCCAACTTTAGTCGTTATTTTTGTCATCATTTTAATGCGCTTTAATGTGGTGGAAGTGCCCGTTATGCAAGATCTCAATATTTCAGACATACAAATAACTGCACCAGGCAAAAATCCAGAGGATTTGAAAATGGTACCCTTTACTTTGATTGGAATCTTTTTCATCGCCATGATTGGTATGGTTGTCGTGATTTCAAAAGTGTTGTCGGATTTTGTTCTGTTACCTTTGAAGGAATTGAATTATGCAGCTGAACGAATTGGTGCAGGAGAACTGGATTTTCAAATAAAATATAATAAAGCCAATGAATTTGGTAAATTGTGCTCTGAGTTTGATACCATGAAAGACAAGCTCCAACTATCCATCAAAAAACAGGAGATTTATGAAAAATCTAGAAAGGAACTCATTGCTTCCATTACCCATGATTTAAAAACGCCATTAACCAGTATCATTGGTTATGTAGAAGGTCTCCAAGACGGTGTCGTTTCCAATCCAGATACCATTCAGAATTATCTTAATGTCATACATGACAAATCTATTCGTTTAGATCATCTCATTGATGACTTGTTTACTTTCACACAATTAGAGCTTGAGCAATTTACAGTCAATAAATCCGAGACAGCAATGGAGTATATGCTCGGTGAATATGCTCATACAAAAATTAGAGAATATCAATCCAATGAGGCAATTGATTTTATTGTTCTCGAGCCTATTCATGAAGGCACCTTATGTATTGATGAGTTTCGAATTGGACAAGTCCTTGAAAACATCATCAGTAATGCTCAGAAATTCACTAAAACCTTTATCAAGTTATATACTGAAACAGATGATTTATACTATAACATTTATATAGAAGATGATGGGATTGGCATTAGTAAGGAAGATTTACCTCATATTTTCGATTATTTTTACCAATGTGACAAGGCAAGAGAGTCAAAAAACATAGGTACAGGATTAGGTTTAGCCATTTGCAAGCAACTCATAGAAGCACATGGCGGAAAGATCTATGTCACCAGTAAGCTCAATGAAGGAACAATTTTTAAAATCAGTTTAAAGAAGGATATGGCATAGGGCAGGAGAATCTCCTGCCCTATGTGACTTTACGAATGAGTTGAATCATATTGTAATATCTATATTTAAAAAACATCATAATTTCTATGAGTTGCTGTTCAAGTAAACAGGTTTCTTCCAGCAAATATGTGTCGATTCGTTTACCATGTCTCATAACAACATAGGTTTTTAAGATCTCAATGGCTACATCTTGACCCGTAAAGGTATTTCCAAACTGAAATTTCTGAGGACATACATCCCATAAATCATTATACACTTCCAGAGTAAAGGCATAGGCATCAAAGAATGATGATTCCCTAACAAACTCTATTAAGTTTGGCATATGTTCTATTTGATTGAATCTCATTTGATAAATCATTATACGATTAAACACTTCCATATTCTTTCCCATGAAGGTTATAATGTATTTCTCCAGTTCAAAATCTGGTATCACTTGTTTTAAATATTTTCCAACTTCATTGAAAATAGTTATTAAACCATAATAGTGTAAATGCAAATGCTTGATACCCTTTATTGAGCAACTTTTTTTCAAGAGATTTATTTTATATTGTCTAATTTCTAAGGGATCTTCACGATAGATCTCTTCTAAAGCACTGTTTACCCGTAAAATCAACTTCTTATTCGCAAAACTGAAGCTTCTATAAGAAGACTCTTTTGAGAGTATATAATGAATCTTATATCCAAAATCGAGTTGAGGAATTAATTCTGAAATAATCATGGGCCACCTCCATAATATGATGTTAACAAAAGTGGTTTTATTCTCAAGGATAATTGACTATTCCGTCGTTTTCATGTACTAATTGGCATAAAACGAAAAAAAGCCCGAAGGCTTAAAGGTATTTTTGGATTTCTCTTTTATAATCATCATAATTGTCAGTACTGATCATCTTGTTCATAATAATATATTCAGCAGAATGTCTTAAATGTCTTAGTGTTATATTATTTTCAAATTCACTCGGATGTTGATTATAATATGACATCAAGTATTCAATAATGACTTTTGCTTCTGCAGCATCAAAAGCTTTGTTTTTTAACTTACTGATTTTTAAAGACACATCTTCATGAATAGGCACTTGTGCATCTGTAAGGACTTTACGCATATATCCCACTAAACAGCCTTCACCATCACAAACACCACAAACTTCCAGGCCATTACACATACTTGCAACCTTAAGTTCGATTTTGTCCTTCGTCTGTCTCAATCTTTCAGCTTGTTTTAAGAAAGTAGATTCCTGAACGGTCTTATATTTATGTAAAAAACTTCTTCCAGCATAGAAACTAAAAGCTAAGACTAGTCCTACTATCACCCATTGAAAAATCATAGAAAGTTGATTTAGATAAGCATTATGAACCTTCTGTAAGCCAAAGATTAAAAACATGATAAAAGCACTCAGTTTCAATTTGTCCTCAGGAATTTTCTTTCCTAATTTCAGGCCAACAAAAATGCCCATACTCGATGTGATGATCATACCAGTAGTAGTGCCTAATAAAGCTAAAAAAACATAATGGGCATCAACAGATAAGCCCAATGCTGATAATTGTGTTTTATCTCCTAATTCACCAAGGAAAAAAGCTAAGGCAACTGTTACTACAGGTCCAAATTTAGGTGTACTTTCTTCAATTTCTTCTTCTTCAATGGACAAAGATTGAAATGCAAAGAAGAGAAACATCATCCCTGCAATAAAACTGATCAAATTTCCTGGCATCAATTGCAAAAGAGCTTTTCCAAGAAGCATCGCCATACCATGATTCAAAAAGGCACCAATCCCGACACCAATCAATATTTTTTTCACAGGGTACTTTGTTGCAAATGCCATTGCTAGAAACTGTGTTTTATCACCCATCTCTGCAAAAAAAATCAGTAAAACAGCACCTAAATAATCCATTAACATAACCAAACCTCCATCGTTTACTAAAAGATTATAACATTTTCCCCTGACAATTCAAACAAGAAATGCAACTACGTTGCTTCCATTCTACATCTAAGTACAATGGCAACTCAGATTGTTAACAATCTAATAGGATTATCTCG
>JAFGVN010000010.1 GCA_016937975.1 Clostridia bacterium | reverse complement strand
TTATCTTTTAGAAAACCTTTGGTTTTCTTTATCTTTTAGAAAACCTTTGGTTTTCTTTATCTTTTAGAAAACCTTTGGTTTTCTTTAGATAGTCAGGATAAATGTTTTGTATTATAATATTCTTAGGTGATAGAGATGAACGTGAAGAGAAAAAAATTTACAAGTATTTAAACGATCCAGAAATGGTACAACGTATTATCCATGAGGGTGATATCCAAAAGATTTGTAAGAAATCTAAGGAGAACGCACTTTTTTTTGCGGTTAAAGAAGATGTTGCTTTAGAAGTTCTAAAAATGCTTTTAGATGCAGGAATAGAATTGAACCTTCAAAACAAGAATGGAGATAGTGTCATACATCTTTGTGAGAATCTGGAGAAGTTGGCTTTAATTCTTCAATACAATCCGGATTTGAATTTAAAAAATAAACAACAACGCACGCCAATTTTTGGCTGCAATGATTATGGAAAAGCTCAAATGCTTGTGGATGCAGGTGTTGACTTAAATGTTTGCGATTGTGAGGGTAAACACTTCCTTAAATCCTTAAATACCATGGATTTTGATCTCATGAAGATTTTCATTGATCGAGGGATGAATCGTTTCATGGAGAAGCGTGGTTTAACCTTGGATAGTTTTTTTGAGTCCTGGTGTAGCTTGGAAACTTATACATATTTTGAGCATAAATTAAAAACTGAACCGAATAAATATAAAGTGAGGAATGCTTAGTGCGTTTACTCACTTTTGTTTTTTAGGCTTTTACAAGAGCGAGATTTTTTTCAGTATAAGATTATGAGTGGAAATCTATGGGTATAGAATAGTCAGGAGGAAATCCCATGAATAATGTATATATAGCTAGACAGCCTATATTTGATGCTGAATACAATGTAGTTGCCTATGAATTGTTATATCGAGATAGTCTAGAAAATGTGTTTAAAGGTAACATAACTGATGATGTAGCTACTTCTTTGCTGTTGGTGAATAGTTATTTTAATTTTGGTATAGAAAATTTGGTTTCGGGTACAAGAGCTTTTGTAAACTTTGATAAGAATCTCATTATGCATGGAGTTCCTGAATTGGTAAGCCATGAAAAAATGACAATAGAGGTTTTGGAAACGGTTGCTCCAGATCCAAAATTTCTTAAAAAGCTAGCACATTTAAATGAAGCTGGCTATACAATAGCTTTAGATGATTTTGATATCAATTATCCATATGAAGAGATGCTTGAATATATTGACTTGGTGAAAGTTGATTTTAGAACCAATACAAAGGAAGATCTCGCACTGATTACACATCAATTGAAACTTCGCAACATTAAATTGTTGGCAGAAAAAGTAGAAACAAAGGAAGAATTTCAATGGGCAAAAGACCATGGATATGATTACTTCCAAGGTTATTATTTCGCAAAGCCATCTGTAGAAACTAGTAAGTCAATGTCAGACATGGGGCTTAACTATGTTCGCTTGATGCAAGAGCTGAATGAACCTGAACCGGATTTTAAGAAGATGTCAAATATTATCATGGTAGATGTATCCTTAACCTATAAACTTTTAAAACTTGCCAATGCCAATATGAAACCTTTTAATGAAATTAAATCGATACAACAAGGTCTAGCAATTTTAGGCGTGAAGAATTTTAAAAGATGGCTAACAATGGCTATGATGGGAAGTATGATCAATCAAGAAACTAATGAAGTTTACAAATATGCCTTAATTCGTTCTAGTCTTTTATCTAGTATTGCGAGAAATTCTTTTTTAAAAAATGCTGAAGATGAATTGAGTTTATTGGGAACCTTGTCTGTATTGGATGTTATTTTGGAGATGCGTATGGAAGATATTTTAGAAAATCTTCCTCTGGCAAAAAATCTCAAAGATACCTTGTTAGGTAAGAACACAGAGTTTACTGACGCTTTGAAGTTAAGTCTTGCTTATGAGAAAGCAGAATTTGACGACGTGGAAAGCTCTGCTTCTAGAATTGGTTATGATTGGAAAAGCCTTCCGGAACATTATGTTTCGGCTATATCTTGGGCAGAGAAAACTTATCGGAGCATGCATGAAAAGAACCCACAGTGATGTGGGTTTTTCAATTTGAAGTGAGGTAGTCATGTACCTCACTTTTACTAAATTTGAAATTTGTTAATCATATCTGTAAGTCTAGTAGTAATATCGTTGACCTCTTCAACTTTATCGAAGATGGTATTCATCATCTCAGATTGTGTATCCATCGTTGCTGAAATTTCTTCAGATGCTGCTGCATTCTCTTCAGTTATAGAGGATATCCCTTGTATGGAAATGGTTACATGAGATTTAGAATCATTAACCAATTGAATACTCTTGCCAATTTGTTCAAGGGAATACATGGTAGTCATCATTGAAGATTCGATGGCTTTGAAAGCGGATTGTACTTTAGTAACCAGTTCGCCAGATGAAGCAATGTTTTCGTTGGAACTTTGCATATTTACTTCGGTTAACTGTATTTCCTCTTGGATTTCATTGATAATATCCGTAATACGTGTTGTTGAAGTGGATGTTTGTTCTGCTAATTTTCTGATTTCTTCTGCAACGACTGCAAAACCACGTCCAGCTTCACCTGCCCGAGCAGCTTCAATTGCCGCATTTAAAGCCAATAAATTGGTTTGTTCAGCAATGGCTTGAATGGTGCTCGTGATATCACCAATTGAAGAAGATTTTAAAGATAAAGTTTTAACGTTTTCATCCAACAAATGAATCGTATCTATCGTTAAATCAAATTTTTCATCTAAGTCACGAATGAGTTGACCACCAGTTTTACTGCTTTTATTGACATCAGTAGTGGCTTGTTGGAGTTCTGTTGCAGCTTCAACGCTGACATCAATTTCTTGAGAAAGTGTAATCATACTTTCAGATGCTCTCTGAGCATCTTGGGCTTGTTCAGAAGCGCCTTTTGCAAATTCGCCTGCTGTTTCACTAACTGCTTCCATTCCAACTTTTCCAGTACTTGCGATATCATTTAAAATGGCTGAAGTATCCTTGAGACGGTTAGAATCATTTTGAAGATCATATACAATATTTCTTAGTATGCCTCTTAATTTACCAAGAGCCATGGCAATATCGCCAGTTTCACCTTTAAAATTCAAAACATAATTGAATTGAGGATCGTCAAAAATGTTAAGATCAGCTGTCATATTGATGAGTTTGATGATGGTTTCAATAGGTTTTGAAATGCTTTTACCCATAATAAGGGCAACCACGTAACCTATGACCAGTGAAATAACAATAATCACAACCATTAAGATGAGAACACCATTGAGATTATCTTGTGCAACTTCCTTTTCATTTTGAATGAAGGCATCAATATCATCTGTATAATTGCCTGTTCCTAAAACCCACTCAAAAGGTTCAAAGGTTTGAACATAAGCTCTTTTTGGAAGGGATTCTTCTTCGCCAGGCTTCGGAAAATAGTAGTCGTAATAGCCACCGCCAGATTTGGCAATTTCAATCATGTCCTTCACAATGTATTGATTTTGAGTATCTTGAAGTCCAATACGATTAATTCCTTCAACGTCTTCACGACCAAGAAGAACAACGTTGTTTCCTTCATAGTCGTCAACCCAGAAATAACCGCTTTCACCATATCGAGAAGAACGAATCATCTGTGCAGCAAAAGCCTTTGCTTGGTCTTCTGTGAGGCTTCCTGCCTCCATATCCTGTAAAATGCCATCTAATTGAGAGTTTAAAGCCTGTACAGTTGTTTCTATTAAGATATCATAGTCTTCGTACATTTTATCTTCTAGTTGATTGATTCGATCATCGTTAATTTTCTTCATGGCAAGATAACCAGTTGTACCAAGAATAATGGTAACAATCATAACGGTTGAGATAACAGCAACTATGATTCTTGTGCTTATTTTCTTCATGGACACCTCCAATATTTTTATAGATTTGTTATACCCATAAAAAAAACTTCATATCAAAAAAATATGGATTTGTCTAAATAATCCAGTATATGGCTAAATAAAGCAAATCAATTGTAATAATCATAAAAGGAGATACAATGATAAATTGGGAGGCACTATGATTAATTTAGAGGAATTGCTTCAATTAGGTGCATTTGAAGAGCATATAGATACTTTATACGGATTAAAGTGTACTGAAAGAATCGGCAAATCACCATATGTTATTGATAAGGTGATTCATCGAAGTCATAAAACCTATACTTACAAGGTTAAAGATACAGTTTTGAATCGTTTTTTTGTTGTGAAAGAATTTTTTCCCCAAGGCACTTTTTTCTACGAGAGTGAACCTTTGGAGTTGATTAGAGAGCATCAACAGATCACCTTAAAAAAAGATAGTCCTGAAGCTTCTAGAGATTTTAGCCTTCTAAAGGAGCAATATAAAGAAGATGCCTTCTTGATGAAACGTTTAGGAGAGAAGCTGAATATCATTGAAGTTATTGATGTGTTTTATGAAAATAATACGGTTTATGTGGTTATGCCCTATATCTTGTACCCGACATTGGATCAATTACTAAAATATAAGGTTCTTAAGCCAAATCTTTTAATAGACATTTATATTAAAATCTTAAACCAGATAACAGCTTTGCATCAGCAAGGTTATGTTTACAAAATCATTAAACCCAGCAGTATCTATATTACCGATACTTCGATTATTCTGAAGGGTTTCTCTGTGAAATTAAAATTGAAACAGGATTCAATCATTCAAATATCGGAGCAGCTTTTTATGGCGCCAGAAGCTCAAATCCATGGAGAGCTAACTTTTAAAAGTGATTTGTACCCCTTGGGGCAACTCCTTAATTATATGATGGAATTTGTTGGCTATAAACATTTTGAAAAGCCAAATTTAGAATTGAGATTGGAATCTGGTAGGATTGACTATGTCCTCAGCAAGGTGTTAGAAGAAGATCCCAATAAAAGAGAAATAACAATTCCTGAAATGATCAGTCTACTGAAATACATGCCAGAAGATAAAAGTAAGAATGGCCAAATGTTCAAATGGATTTTTGCTTTACTCATGATGATGGTCTTAAGTTTCATTGTCTTGAAGTGGTTTCTTGCTAAAAGTTTGGAAGAGGAAGTTGCAATAGATGAATTTCAATTTTTGAAAGAGGATTTTGTCATCAATGATAATCACAGCTTGATAACTTGGGAAACCGATGATGAAGGTTTACAGGAAATAAAGATTTCTAATGAAGAGGATGTTTGGTTCATTGTACAGGAGGAGCATTTTATCGATCTGTCAACTTATGATTTGTCACCGGGACGATATGGGTTTCATGTAGATAATGATACCATTGAACCCCGTGAAATTGAATTTGTTGTAGAGGAAAAAGAGAACCTTTTAAAAGAAAAACCGGGTTTTATGCATCCTTATTATGTTTTTTACACCAGTGAGAATAAAATTATTTCCTGGGAAAATGAAAATAAAATTACTGAGGTGAAAATCTTTAAAGATTTTCACTTGATATATCAAATCGATGTAGAGCAAAATCATTTGGATTTAGATTTTTTCCAACTGAAAGAAGGTCACTATCAATTTCTTGTTAAATTGAAGGAAGATGATAAGGTTTCTGAAAGTGTCATGACTGAAATTGACCTGATTGATGAAAATGCTTTAAAGCCACCTGTAGTTTTCTTAAAGGGTTTTCAACTGAGTTTAAATGAAACCTTAAATTGGTTACAAACAGATCAAAAGGTAACCATAGAGTGGCTCTCGAAAGATGGAAAAATTGATTTGGAAGTGAGCTTTGAGGATGCTAACCAAATGAAATTATCAGAATATCCATTACAAGCAGGTCTTTATGAACTTTATTTGAGCAGCAGTAATCAAGATCAAATGTCAGAGATAAAAAAATTGACTGTAGAGTTAATTGAAGAATAAAAAAATCATTTCATATGACAGAACGTATTTAAACATAAAAGATTGGGTATAGGAGAGATAGAATGCAAAACAGATATAAGAAAATAACCTTAGATGAGATCTATCAAATCTTAGAAATCACAATGAAAGAGAATTTGACCTTTAAATATCCTATGGATATTCAATCGATCAATGGTGGGATAGGTATTAAAATGTATTCCAATCAGGAAAATATTCTGATGTGCTTTTATCCTAAACATCCCACGTCTCAAATTAGCATTACTAGAAAAGGGATGCGTTATCTCTATTCAAAACGTGATATAAGATTAAGAAGAAATACTTTAGATGATCTGATTCGATATTTCATGGAGGATCAAAGATTATTTGGCATCACCAAGATGATTGAATGTTATTTGATAGAAATCATCAAACATTCTTATCCTGAAATTATTGAGAGCGTCTATTTAGGCTAAAGGTTTTGCTTCCAGATGGGAGAATTTATGAAAGTCCTTGTTTTTTCAGAACGAAGTGATTACTCCAAAGTATTGAAGGTACTGATGGATGAACTGAATGTAGATGTTGAAATTCAAGAAGTAACGGCTTGTCGATTGGCAAACCTTGCTTTGTCGAGGCAACATGATCTTATTTTGTTGGATGATCGTCTTTCAGAGGAAATAACCCCCCTTTTACTAGAAGCCATGGCAAGATCTCAAGTGGATGTAATGGTTTGTTTAAAAAATAAAGATCATGTAAAAAAATATATGAGTTTAAATCTATTGGGGTATTATGTTTCTCCAATTGATTGGAAAAAGGTTCTTGAAGCTTTGAAAATCCTTGTTAGAAGGAACACTTTGCTTGAACACTACAGTCAAAAAAAAGGTGGGAGATATATGGTTAAAGAACATAATTCCATTTATTTTTTACCTTATGAGGATATTTTATTCTTTGAAAAAGTAGATAAATTAGTTAAAATACATACGAGGGTTCAATCTTATGAAATTCATGACAGTTTAAAAAATATTGTATCAGATTTGCCTTCAAGTTTTTTGAGGGTCCATAGCTCATACATAGTCAATTTTAACAATGTGGATCGAATCATCGAAAATCAAAGAACCTATAATATTGAATTTGAGTCTTATGACAGAGTGGCTCATATGAGTAGAAAAAAAGCGGATGATATTTTAAGTGATGGTTATCAAAAATACCGACTAAGCCATATCGTTCATCATGGAAAGGATTAAAAGTGTTTGATTTATTAAATCAGTTTTTACCAGCAGAACTCAGTGTATTCATCATCTCGATGTTTCCTATTGTCGAACTGAGAGGAGCGATCCCTTTAGGTGTGGGTTTGGGGATGTCACCCTTTAAAGCAATGATTATAGCCATATTAGGAAATTCAATGATTGTTCCTATTTTATTATTAATCATTAATCCCTTATTTTATCATTTTAAGAAACTGACTGCATTAAGAGGATTTTTTACAAGATATGAGGAAAGAGCAGCAAGAAAAATTCATCACTACAGACAATACCGTTTACTTGGATTATTTTTACTGGTTGCAATACCCTTACCGATGACTGGTGCTTATACAGGTTGTGTTGCAGCAGTGATTACAAAGATCAGTTTTAGAAAAGCTTCTGCAGCCATTATTGCTGGTGTTATTACAGCGGGTATCGTGGTTTATACTTTGACTTACTATTTCCATGTTATGATGTTAGGATAACCATAAAGACCGAAAGGTCTTTTTTTAGTTTGTGGAAACGAATGCATAAAATAGAAACAATGGGTTGAAACATTTTCAGAGGAATGCTGTAACGATTCCTTGAGAAAAATCTAAAATTAGAATTCCATTAGAAAACCTTTAAAGTGATTGTATATTAAATATTCTTTGGTAGGATTAATATATAAATGAATATATTTAATTATTAGATTAAATATTCTTACCTATAAATAAATAATATAAAGGAGGAAGTATGGAAACCGTTAAAATGCAACCTAAAGAGAGAAAAAATGTCTGGTTGCTCATTGCAGGCATGGGTGTCTCTAGAATAGGAACCTTAGCATTTAGTTTTGCTGTTGGTTTGTATATTTTAAATCAAACTGGCTCATCTATGAGCTTTGCTTTATCTATGATTTTAAGTGCAGTACCAAGAATTTTAGTTTCGCCTATGTCAGGTATTTTTGCGGATCGCTATTCCAAAAAAACAATTGTTGTTTTAGGGGATATACTCAGTGGTCTTGTTGTTTTAGCTTTACTGCTTCAAGGGGATGTTTCAGTATGGTCATTATATGTTGTCATTACTTTGTTATCGATTTTAAATACTTTTTTTAGCACAGCCATTACAGCATCACTCCCTAATTTGGTTTACGACAGTCAATTGATGAAACTTAACTCAAGTTTTGAAGTTTTTAGATCTTTGGCTTCAATCTTTGGACCTATGATGGGTGGACTTCTTTTTGGATTTGGAAATTTGAAATGGATTATTATTATTAATGGTGTAAGTTTTATTTTATCAGGTTTGTCGGAATTATTTATTGATTTTAAATTGAATTCCAAGGTACAAAAGGAAGAAGAATCAGAAAAAAAATCATTCAAGGAAGTCTGGACGTTTTTAAAGGTGGAGAAATTCTTTATTGTGATGCTTACCATGAGTTTGAGCTATAATTTCTTAATAACGGTAGGGATTAACGTACCACATACTTACCTGTTAAACAATGTTTTATACTTATCTCCAAAATATATTGGGATTGTAGAAGCTTTAATCTCTGTTGGTATGATTACAGGTGCTATTTTAATATCCGCCATACCTAAAAACAAATTGTATCTTTCTCTATATTTAAGTTCTGTTTTGTTGGGTATTTCAATTTTATTGGCAGGATTACCCTATTTGTTTACTTTGTCCTTTGGGACGTTGTTCAATGTCATTTATCAAGGCATGGTTTTGTTTGTTGCAGGTTTTACCTTAGCAGTCATCAATATTCCAATTGGCACAAAAATGCAGCAAATGGTACCTGAACGCTTAAGGGGAAGAGTCTTTAGTTTGTTTGGCATGATCGGTTCTGCATTAGTTCCATTTGGTTTGTTGTTAAGTGGTGGTTTGATTCAAATTGTAGCACCGCAATGGATTATTGTTGTAAGCGGTGTAGTAATTGCACTCATTTCAGTAAGCTTTATGTCTTTTAAGGAGATGAGAAATTTATTTGTTGAAACACTTGAAGAAAAAGAAGCTGCAAAAGCATCTTAATGTGTAAAATTAGAAATATAGGGTAATTAGGAATTGAGGTATTTTATGGAAAAAGTAAGTGAAATATTTTCACAGTATAAAGGACTATCCCGGTCGGCTTATGTCATTTTCGTAGGTCGATTGGTTACCAATATGGGGGCTTTTATATGGCCCCTTTTAACGCTAATCATGAGCGAAAAAATTGGTTATAATGAACAAACCATAGCACTTTTATTTTTGGCTGTGGGTGTCATTTTTTTGCCTGCCAATATTATTGGTGGTAAATTAGCAGATAAATTCAGTCGAAAAAAAATCATTGTTATTTTCGATTTAATTTCCATTGCGTTTTTTATGGCTTGTGCTTTTGTCGAACCTGGTAATTTAATGATGGGATTATTTATTATGGCAGGATTATTTGCCAACATGGAAGGTCCAGCTTATGAAGCATTGGTAGCAGATGCCACTAAACCTCAAGAAAGAGAAAAAGTATATTCCTTAATGTATTTAGGGCACAATTTGGGCTTTATGTTTGGTGCAGCCATTGGAGGTTTATTGTTTACAAACTACTTGAGTTTAGCCTTTGTTTTAGATGGTATCACCACATTGTCTTCTACAATCTTAATCATTTTGTTTGTACAAGTCATTCATACTGAAGATTTGAAAGAAGAAGAAAGAAATGATTATGAAGAAAAAATTGCACATGATACTTATGCTTCTTCAATTATAAGAGAAAGACCTTCTATTTTGTTGATGATCGTGACCTTTTTCTTTGGTGCTTTTATTTACGATCAATGGAACTTTGTTTTACCACTGTATATGTCAGATTTGTTTGGAAAAGCCGGTCCAAGTTATTTTGGATTTGTTGCATCTTTTAATGCATTTATCGTCATTAGTTGTACACCGATTATGACGTATCTTTTAAGAAAAGTGCATGAACTACCGAAGGTTTTAATCGGTCAAACCCTGTTTGCCTTAAGTTATGTTTTAATCATGGGAAGACCACCATATTATATTTTCTTTGTCATGATGTTGATCTTCACCATGGGTGAGCTCATTAACATGTTAGGCTCTTCACCTTTCATGTCAAGAAGGGTACCTGCTTCTCATAGAGGCCGTGTGAACAGTTTCAGAAACATTGCCTATTTTGTAGGGTCTGCCTTAGGTAGAGTGCTTATGGGTGTTTTAATGAAACATTTTGGTTATTCCTATGCCTTTGCAACATTAGCTGTAGCGGGTATATTGTCAGCCATAGTCATTATCTTTAACTATTATCTGGACAAAAAAACATTCCCGAAATTATATGAAAAGAATGCTTTGGAAAAAGCAGTTTAAAATAAAGCACTTTCCAATTGGAAGGTGCTTTATTTTCCTTTGTATATAATTTTCATCTCTTCTAGTCTTTTAAAGTGTCGGATGTTGAGTCTGAGTTCCCCCATTTTAAAGAACCACAAATAAAACATCTCCCAAAGCACTACCCATGCGCCAATATATAATCCTTCCTTTAAGGTACTAAAAAGAATCTGATCGACTTTTTTAATGGAAATAGCCATGGCAAGAAATACAACACCCATTAGAAAATAGGTGAGTGAAGTTCTTAAGATTCTAAACATTTGACCTTTGGTTTTTCTGATTTGATAGGCAAAGTAATGGCGCATGCCTATCCGACTGCGTTCTTCACGTTTTGGATTAATGATTTCTTTAGGAATATGAAAGACCGTTGTCATTTGCCTTTTTAACCCAATCTCGTAGGAGCAGCCTAAGATGTATTCAATCAGATCTTCATCAAGGTCTCTGTTAATCATTGGGGAATAATCCCACTCACTGTAAACATCACGATAGGAATCCAAATCAATGTCTACTTGATAGGTTTTTAATTCGGTGTCATAGCCATAATATTGTTTTAAAGTTTGCTCTTTCATTGTATTATACCTCTTTTAAAGTATATACCCACAAAGAAGTGTCTTAGTCTTGTTTCAAGAAAAATCATCTTTCAAAAATAACTTAAGGCGATTCTGCTGAAAAAAGTCTTATTTTGTTTAGTCTAGGTAAATTTTTTATTTGATTTTATAAACTTTTTTCAAAAAAGTCGTTGACAGATTTGTATTTTGGCCTATAATTAGTTTAGTAATAGTAAACAATATGTTTAGTGTAGATAACAAGGAGTGGCAATGAACATCGGTGAAAAGATCAAATCTCTACGATTGCAAAACAACTTAACACAAGAAGATTTAGCCAATCGTACGGAGTTGTCCAAAGGGTTCATCTCACAATTGGAAAATGACTTAACTTCGCCATCTATCGCAACTTTGATGGATATTTTAACAGGTCTAGGTACAGATTTACAATCCTTCTTTTCTGAAGCAAAAGATACTCAGATTGTTTTTACAAAAAATGATTATTTTGAGAATGTGTCTGAAGAACAGAAATTAACGATGAAATGGCTCGTACCCAATGCACAGAAGAACATGATGGAGCCAACATTAATTGCATTAGCAGCTGGAGGCAGCACTATAAAAGACCAACCACATGACGGTGAAGAGTTTGGTTATGTCCTTAAAGGTGCCATTACGCTTTATGTCGGGAAGAAAAAGTATGAAGTTAAAAAAGGGGAATCCTTCTATTATGAATGTGATCAACCTCATTATATTGCAAATGAATCCAACAGCAGTTCAGAGCTTCTTTGGGTAAGTTCACCTCCAAATTTCTAGAAGGGATTGTTTTATGAAAAATTCTTTGATTCGTTTAGAAAATATTAGCAAATCATTTGACGATGAGCTGATTTTAAATCATATAAGTTTAGATGTTAAGAAAAATGATTTTGTGACCTTGTTAGGTCCTAGTGGTTGTGGTAAAACTACGACTTTAAGAATCATCGGCGGCTTTGAGACCCCAGATGATGGTCAAGTTTACTTTAATGACAAAGTCATCACTCAAAAGCCACCCTATAAGAGAAACATCAACACTGTTTTTCAAAAATATGCATTATTTCCCCATTACAATGTTTTTGACAACATTGCTTTTGGCTTGAAAATAAAAAAAATGCATCATTCAGATATTAAAAAGAAGGTAGACTGGGCTTTAAATCTGGTTAACCTAAAGAACTTTGAAAATAGAAACATCCATCAAATGTCTGGTGGACAGCAGCAGCGTATTGCCATTGCAAGAGCGATTGTCAATGAACCTGAAGTGCTTCTTTTGGATGAGCCTCTTGGAGCCCTTGACTTGAAGTTAAGAAAAGACATGCAATATGAACTCAAAGAACTGCAAAGAGAACTTGGCATCACCTTTATTTATGTTACCCATGATCAGGAAGAAGCTTTAACCATGTCTTCTACTGTAGTGGTTATGAATGATGGTGTCATTCAGCAAGCAGGTAGCCCGGAAATGATTTACAATGAACCTACGAATGCTTTTGTTGCAGATTTCATTGGTGAATCCAACATTATTTCTGGTGTTATGAGAAAAGACTGTTTTGTAGAATTGTTCAACCATGGTTTTGTTTGCGTGGACAAAGGCTTTGGCATTAATGAAGCTGTAGATGTGGTCATTCGTCCAGAAGACGTGATATTGTTAAAACCAGAGAAAGACAAATTAACGGGCAAGGTAACCGACTGTATCTTCAAAGGCGTTCACTATGAAACTTATGTGGAAGCTGGTGGCAAGGAATGGATGATTCATAATACGAAAAGTCACATTATCGGTTCAGACGTTTCAATAGATATTGCACCAGAAAACATTCACATCATGAAAAAGAGGTGATGACATGTTGAGAAAATGGTTAGCAACGCCTTATATTTTATGGGCAATTATATTTACAATCATTCCACTGGCAATGATTCTGATCTATGGTGTGACCATAGATGATGGCGGTATAAGATTCTCCCTGGAGAATATTATGAAAGCTTTTGATCCCATTTATTTCAAAGCCTTATTACGTTCCATTTATTATGCTTTAATCTCTACAATTATTTGTTTGATTATCGCCTATCCTTTGGCCTTGATTTTAACGGAAAAAAGAAATGCAAAGGTCACTGTAATTTTTATTTTTGTATTGCCCATGTGGATGAACTTTCTTTTAAGAACTTATGCATGGTTAACTATTTTGGAAACCAACAATGGCTTTTTAAATACGGTATTAAGATTTTTACATTTGCCAACCATTCAGATTATTGGAACGCCAAATGCAATTATTCTCGGTATGGTGTATAATTTTTTACCTTTTATGATCCTGCCTATTTACAATGTTTTGTCTAAAATAGATCCCTATGTTTTAGAAGCCGCATTTGACTTAGGTGCAAGTAAATTAACAAGATTCGTTAAGGTCATTTTACCTTTGAGTATTCCTGGCGTCATCAGTGGTATTACCATGGTCTTTATGCCAGCCATAACGACTTTTGTTATTCCAAAGCTTTTAGGTTCAGGAAAAATCAACTTAATAGGCAATTTAATTGAACAGCAGTTTGTTCAAAGTTACAACTGGTACTTCGGTGCTTCCTTGTCTTTGGTGTTAATGGTAATTATTTTAATTTCCATGGGCATTCTGAATCGCGTGGATCCAAGTCGTGAAGGAGGTGCACTATGATAAAAAGTGGTTTAAAGAAATTATACATGGGATTGGTGTTCATTTTCTTATATGCGCCAATCGTCACGTTAATTGTATTTTCTTTCAATGATTCCAAATCAAGAGCCAAATGGGAAGGTTTTACCCTTAAGTGGTATGCCAACATGTTTCATGATCCTGTAATTGTAAAATCTTTATATTACACTTTAATCATTGCTTTGATCGCTGCCATTGTTGCCACTTTAATTGGTACTTTTGCAGCCATTGGTATTCATTACATGAAAAAATGGTTCAGAGGCATCGTGATGAATATCACATATTTGCCAGTATTAAACCCTGATATTGTTACGGGTATTGGCTTAATGTTATTGTTCATTCTCATTAACTTGAAGTTAGGTTTTGAATCCTTATTACTGGCCCATATTACATTTTGTATTCCTTATGTTATCATAAGTGTTTTACCTAAATTAAAGCAATTAACGCCAAATACCTTTGAGGCGGCTTTGGATTTAGGAGCAACACCTTTCCAAACCATTTGGAAGGTTATTGTACCGGAAATATCTCCTGGTATTGTCACAGGATTCTTGTTATCTTTTACTTTATCACTAGATGATTTTGTCATCAGTTATTTTACAACAGGCAACGGTGTTCAAACCTTGTCCATTACCATTTACACCATGACCAAAAGAGGAATCAAACCTGAAATTAATGCACTTTCAACCATCTTGTTTGCTGCCATCTTGGTCTTGTTAATATTAATCAACCGCCGACCTGGCAAAAACAATGTTTTATTAGATTAGGAGAGATGAAATGAAGAAAATTTTACTTTTGGTATTATCCATTGCATTGGTTTTTCTTGTTGGATGTAATAAGGATTCAAAAGAAGAAACCGTTACATTAAATGTATTTAACTGGGGTGACTATATTGGTGAAGAAACCATTGCTAAATTTGAAGAAGAAACAGGCATTAAAGTCAACTATGAAATGTTTGATTCAAATGAAGCAATGTATACCAAGTTAAAAAGTGGTGCAGTAGATTATGATGTACTGATTCCATCGGATTATATGATTGAAAAATTAATTTCAGAAGACATGTTATTGGAATTAGATATGAATAACATTGATAACTTTAAATATGTAGATGACACCTTCAAAGGTTTGGCATATGATCCTGATAATAAATATTCAGTAGCTTATATGTGGGGAACCTTAGGTATTCTTTACAACACAGAAATGGTTACTGAACCAGTAGATTCTTGGAACATTTTATGGGATGAGAAATATGCAGATTCTATTATCATGAAGGATTCTGTAAGAGATTCTTTTGTACCGGCATTAAAATTAATGGGCGAGTCTATTAATACCATGGACGAAGGAAAGTGGGAAGAGGCTTTAAAAATGCTTCAAGCCCAAAAGGCAATTGTTCAAGGTTATGCAGCAGATGAAGTAAGAGATAAAATGATCGGTGAAGAAGCGGCATTGTCTATTATGTATTCAGGTGAAGCCTTATTGACTATGGAAGAAAATGAAAACTTAGCTTATGTTGTGCCTAAAGAAGGTTCAAACATGTGGTTTGATGCAATGTGTATTCCTAAGACTGCTAAAAACAAAGCAGCAGCAGAACAATTCATCAACTTTATGACAAGACCGGATATTGCCTTTGAGAATGCAGATTACATTGGATACTCAACACCAATTACTGAAGCTAAGAAAATGTTAGATCCAGAAATTCAAAATGATCCAGCAGCATATCCATCAGCAGATATTTTAGAGCAATGTGAAGTCTTTATAGATTTAGGTCAAAAAATGACAGATTTCACCTTAGAAAAATGGAATGAATTAAAAGCATACTAAGAATAAAAGTCCAACGAAAGTTGGACTTTTTACATGTGATCTTGCTTTTTCATTTTTTTGTCTTCATACATCATTAAATCGACTTTATGAATAATTTCTCTAAGGGTTTGATGGGTATGACCTTCCACTGTTAAAATGCCATAACTCATGGACAAATTCACTTCTAAATCCTGGTTTTCGTTATAGGATTTCATCTGGATTTTCAACTTGGAGAGGATACTGTCAGTAACAATAGGACTGTGTCCTTTAAAGAGAATAACGAATTCATCACCGGCATAACGGAAAGCTTCATCAATGTGATGTATAGACTTCTTGATCATCTCGGAGAAATCAATGAGAACTTGATCGCCGATCATGTGACCATAGAGGTCGTTTACTTTTTTGAAGTCATTGAGATCAATTAAGATTAAAGTAAAGTCTTTTTCTTTTTCAAGAAGATAAATCAATCGGCCTTCCAAGTGTCTTCTTAGGGACAAGCCAGTTAAAACATCTTTGATCATTTCTTGTCTCTCAATAACGATAAAAGCAAGAAAAGTGATGTAAACCAATATTGGACAGAGTATGATAAAATCCATATTGAGGACTTGAATGAACATGGACAGTATTGGTAATATTGAGACCATGGCAATCAGATGGAAAACTCTTTGAGGTATTTTTTTTCTCTGAAAGAAAGCAATGAGTATGTATAGAAACAAATATAGAATTTGCAATGAGCCAATAAGCAATAAACCTCCTTTTCTTACATAGTGATTGGAGGTGTCGATTTCAAATAGAATTGGGGTTACAAGATTAATGGTGGTTAAAAGAAACATTATTAAGTTTACTGCAATATAAAGCGAACGCTTTATTTGCAATACTCTTTTACTTTGAAAATATTTTTCATCAAAGTAAATAAACCATAAGGTTATTGGAATAGCACTGAAATAATACATAAGGGTATTAAAACCATAATTAAAAATAATTGCTCCTGGAGCTTGAAGGCCTTCAAAAACCCAGCTCAGTGTTTCCAGACACACTAAAACAAGGGTAGCAAAAACAACTGCTCTGAAATATTGGTAAGAACCATAATAACGGTTTTCTTTCCGTGACACATGCATATACAAAGTCAATGCAAACAAAATGGTCACAACGTAAATGTTAAAACGTGCTAAACCCATAGAACCTCCATGGACTTTTTATACCCGATGGAGGTTCTTTTCAATCAGTAATAATCTGGATGTGGTGCTTTTATGACAAACATTTCTAAGGTTTCTTCATTTTCGTTTCTCACATGCATTTCTAAACCATAAGGAATGGTTAAGATTTGACCGGATTCATAAACTTCATCTTTTCCATCCAGTGATAAGGAAAGATGACCTTTTAGAATAATCATATAAACATTTGAATTAGATTGATGAACAGGTAAGCCCTCCTCTTTTTGAAAAATAAAGTGATTAATCATAATTTCAGGATTTTGTATTAATTTTTCAATAACTTTCTGATTTGTTTCAGTTGTAAATTTAGTTTTCATTTTATACCTCCTAGATCTATCGTATAATAAAAGTATTGTGAAGTCCGTTACTTAGGATACAGATTGGAAGGTTATATGATCCTTAATTTAAAACAAAATCCTCTACTTAAAAATCTTACAGACGAAGAATGGTTCATGTTTGAAACCCTTTTAAAGAAACCCTTTCGATACCATAAAAAGGCATTCATTTATATGGAGTCAGACCAGTGCAAAACAGTAGACTTCATTGTAGAAGGTTCGGTGTATGTTAAAAGACATGATCTTGAAGGACGAACCTTAATGGTAGAAAGATTTTTACCTGGAGATTTTTTAGGTGCGAATTTATTGTTTTCTTCAAAACCAACTTATCCCATGGATATTATTGCTGAAACCGATTGTGTTCTTGTGAAAGTTCCCAAACCCATAATCCTAAGTTGGTGTCAAGGCAATATGGCTTTTCTTGAAACTTATATGCAAGAATTATCAGACCGTGCTAAAATTCTTGTAAGTACCATCCATAAACTCTCTACAGGAACCCTAAGAGAAAGATTGTTAGAGGACTTTGATAAAATCAAGGATGAAAAAAATAAAATCTTTTTGTCTGTAAGTAAGAAGGAAATGGCGGAAAGATATGGTGTTGCAAGAACTTCTTTGTCTAGAGAACTTAATAAAATGGAGGAAGAAGGCATTCTTAAAAAACTGTCTAGAAATGCATATCAATTATTGAAATAAGCTTACTTGGAGATGATATGAAGGATTATATCCAATTACTTAAAAATAAAAATATGGCTTTAATCTTTTGGGGACAATGGGTATCCAATATTGGCTCCAATATTAACATCTTAGGCTTAAGCTGGTTTATTCTGAATTTCAATGGAAAAGTTTCTGACTTGGCTGCATTGATGTTTTTTAGATTTCTACCATCAATTGTGATAGGTCCGCTGGCAGGCACCATAGCAGACCGTATGAATAAAAAACTGATTATTGTCCTAAGTGATATACTTCAAGGTGTTCTGTCTTTCATGCTGATTTTTTCAAAGGACATTGCTTCGATTTATATAATAGTAGCTTTACAAAGTGTCATCTCTGTTTTCTTTAGTCCGGCCATAAGAAGTTTGTATCCTCAGATTGTTGAGAAAAAGGATTTAGGCACTGCAAATGCCTTAAATGCCATTAGCTTCAGAGTATCCATGTTGGCAGGTCCGTTATTTGGGGGTGTGTTAATTGGTAGTTTAGGCGTTTCAAGTGTTTTCATCATCAATGGCATATCCTTTTTAATCTCTGCTTTTTCGGAAATGTTCATCGTCTATGAGGACGTATCAAAACATAAAGAGCCATCTCATCTTTTAAAAGATTTCAAAGAAGGTTTTTCCTATATTGTGGGACATGAAAAAATCAAATATGTGATTCTGTTCTTCGCAGCCATGTCCATTACAGGTGGTGGATGGAGAACTTTATATACCAGCCTGTTGAAATTGGAGCTTGAAGTCTCCCCTGAACAATTCGGTTTCATGACAGCGGTCATGGGGGGTGGATCCATTGTTGGGGCATTTATTGTTGGGAAGGTTCAAAAGAATAGATCATCTCTTCATATCATGGTATATGGTTCTTTATTTTATACCCTGACTTATTTGTTCATGGGCATCCATTTCAATCTTATGGCTTTAGCAGTAATATTTGTTCTATGTGGCATTTTTGCAACGTTTGTAAACATCGGTTACGATGTTTATCTTCAAAGTGAAGTGGAACCTGCTTTTCTAGGAAGAGTCTTTAGCTTGGATATTGCCATAGGCAATACGATCTTGTTGGTGTCTTTACTTGTTACAGGACAATTAGGCAACTGGATTTTACCAAGTCATCTCCTTTTTTACTATGCTCTGGCTTCTCTTGTGATTCTTATTTACTTCATCTTAAGGGGCAAGAAAAAACATTTTCTTTAAAAAAAGCTTATGAAGGTATAACCTTTCATAAGCTTACTTGATTTCTTTAAAAAGTTCATATGCTTTTTCTCTTGCTTCTTCCAAAACCGATTCTCCTAAAGGTGTAATAGCATAATACTTTCTGATTTTACCCTCTACATTTCTTTCTTCCATAATTAATAAATCCATTTCACTCATTTTATGAAGGAGAGGATACAAAGTCCCAGGACTGATATCATAACCATGGTGTTTGAGTTCTTCCATCATCCATGAGCCGTAAATAGCTTCTTTTCTTGCATGATGGAGAATGTGAATATGAATGAAACCTAAAAAAAGTTTTCGTAAAATGCGTTCTTGCATGATAGATCTCCTTGAGTTATGATATTATCAAAAGACGATATCAATAATCGATAATTTATTTTATCATTAATTTTTTAGGGTTTCAACAGGGGTAAAGGGATATGTACAATATCAAAAGAGACATTCAAATAAAGAAATTTTCTGCTTATGGGTTCTTGAAAAATCTGAAATTCTTCGAACCCTACTTGATTTTGTTCCTAATGGATATGGAGATTAATTTATTTGAAATTGGAATTTTGTTTGCCATTAAGGAAATGATTATTTATATCTTTGAAGTACCTTCAGGGATAATTGCTGATGCCTATGGTAGGAAAAAGGAATTGATGATGTGTTTTACGTTTTACATGATCTCCTTTGTGTTCTTTTTCTTTACAAAGCATTTTATCACGGCAATGTTCGCAATGGTATTTTTCGGCTTGGGAGAAGCCTTTAGGTCAGGCACTCATAAAGCTATGATTTATACCTATTTGGAGATCAATGATTTGTCTTCATATAAAGCTGAAGTTTATGGCAGAACACGTTCATTTTCACTCATAGGCTCTGCCATCAGTGCTGTATTGGCTGTTGTCATTGTTTTGATGATTCCAAGTAACAAGTATATATTTTTGATTTCAATTATTCCTTATATTTTAGATATGATCTTAATCTTGTCTTATCCAGAAGTCTTAAATGGACCAATGATTAAGACCCATGATAATTTCTTTAAAATGATGATAGGTCAACTGAAGGGGATTGTCACCCATAAGGAGTTGAGATGGCTTTTAATTCGTTCATCAGGCTTTGAAGGGGTTTTTAAAAGTATAAAAGACTACATTCAACCCATTTTAAGTGGCTTGTTGCTGGTATCGGGGATTACTCTGTTTAAGGGTATTTCTCAAGAGGATCAACTAAAAATTTTATTAGGCGTTTCATATGGTTTGATTTATCTTGTAGGTGCAGTGGCTTCAAGACAAGCCCATTTGCTGAAAAGATTGAAATCTTCTGCAGAGATTTTAACAGTCATTCAAATCGGTTTAATCGCTTCTTGTATTTTGATGTTTCCAGCCATTGAGAACAACCTCTCTTTTTTAGTCATCTTTTTATTTTTAGTGATGTATGTTTTAAGAGATATTAGAAAACCCTTGTTTTTGGAAGTCGTCGATGATCATATGGATGCTTCTAAACGCGCAACGGTTTTAAGCGTCGAATCACAGTTGAAGGCTTTGTTTACCATTATTTTAGCCCCAACAGTCGGTTACATTGCGGATCATTTTAGCGTAGGGGCTGGTTTTATGGCTTTGGCAGGATTTCTCCTTTTCATCAATATCTTTTATCATATGAAAGTTGTAATGACTTCTAAAACAAAATACTGATGAGATATCCACTAAATCACAGGAAGTGTGTTGATTTTGTGGATATTTTTTAAAATTTGAGTTGTTGTTCACAACTTCAAAAATGAATCAGTTTGTGCTAATATGGTGAAGTGAGGTGGAAGAAATGAAAAAAGAAATTCATCCGATAGATGTCCTAAAAGCAAGTGTTCACTGGATGCTGCAGCATAGAAAATCTGTCATTGTAATTGCCCTAGGTTATTTGGGATTAGATAAAATACTTGAAGATATGGCTTTTTATACCATCAGTTATGGTACATATTCAGGAACGGCTAAAGAGTTCTTTTCAACATTGACGGTGGATGCCTTAGTTTTTCTGGGTATGATGTTTTTTATTTATATTTGGATCTGTGTGGTGTCCATTACCTTAGACAGTAGACCTCTAACCTTGAATGCCATATCTCTTTATCTGAGAAGAAACACTGGTGGGGTCATTGGTGCAATTGGTATCATTGTTATCGTTGGCTTAATTGGAAATCTTGTTTATCATGAGGTTATTGAAGCCATAGATATGGATCTTCTATGGACAGTTGTTATTGTAGCGATTTATGGTTCTATTGGTATTTTATTTTCAATGATGCCTCATGAACTGATGATCAACAGTCAAAGTGGATTTAATGCCTTAAAGCATAGTTTAAAGAAATCCATTCAATACTATGATAAATTATTCGCATTGGTTTTAATGATTACCATGATTTACTTAATGGACATGGCAATCATTGATTGGTTGTTTAAAGGTTATATTTTAAGAGCTCTTAATGCGACCAACAATTATTTGTATGTAGGTGTTTTAGCAACTGCCATTACCATCTTCTATCATAAAATCGTTAGAGACGATGCTTAACTTTTTCTTAACTCGCTAAATAATCTTTTCATTCCAATTTTTTTGTGAAATAATAAATGAAAGGAAAGGATATAGAGTTATGTTTGGTAGACTAATTTACAATCTTCTGTTTGGTTGGGAAGAGCTTGTTGTTACATCCAATCAAGATCAATTGAAAATTCTTGCATCCATTTTCGATCATGAAAAAGTGGCCCATAAGATTTTTAAATTGGATACCCATTCACGATTTCAAGAAGTGGAAGATGATAAAACAAAGTATTATGTGGAAGATTATAAAACAAAGTATTATTTGGATAATCATAATACAAAGTATTATTTGGATGTTCATAAAAAGGATATCCGAAAAGCAAAAAAGCTTATGATTCATTTAGATTAATAACACCTAAAAGGTGTTGTTTTTTTTTACGAAATAATAGCGCTAATGTACTTACTTTTAATTTGGTTAACCTAGTATTTCCAAGAGCTAAAAGTCACTAGCCGTGACTAAAGTCATTAAACGTTTTTTGTGAAAAAAGCAGGAATGGATGACAACAAAACTTATTTGTAAAATTATGTAAACATTCTTGGCTAAATAGGTTTTGTATATGGCTAAATAAACTTTTTGACTTGTCTAATATAAATTTTGACATATAATTACCACGTACTTAAGAGGGTACACTAAGATGTGACCTTGGTCACTGGTTGAAATGAAGGAGGAAGTATGAAGAAAAGGTTTATTTGTAAACCAATGGTTTTTCTTTTAGTCGTGATGATGATTTTTTCATCTATGCCACTGAGCTTTGCAGTAATTGATGAGAGAACAATTACTTTTCACGGCGTGAATGATGAAATGATACCAATGGTTTATTATGAGAAAAGTGAAAACATCAGTGAAATTGTTTTTGCAAAAGATAGCGATTCAGGCGAAAATATCGTCATTAATTATTTTAAGGTAAATAATCAAGTGGTATCTTCAACGGATGATTTATCCTTAGGGACCAATGTTGTTGAAGCTGTATTTAGGGCTGACTACAATTTCCCGCCTCAAACTTTTGAAATAGAAAAGGGATATAATCATGCCTTAATAAGCGAAGTTAATGAGCAGTATTTAAAAACAAATTTGATTAGACCTTACCAAGTGGGTATGGTGTTGTGTTATTACTTCAATGACAGTGGTCAAAAGACTACAGAAGGGATCACATACTATTTAATTGAGAATGAAAATGAAATCTTGTTAGAAACAACAGAAACCTTAGATTATGGTGTTCATCATCTTGTAGCAAGAAAGGATGATCAAGCACTGGAAATAGAATTATTAGTGAAAAACCATGTACCTTCTATTGTGCCAAAGAATGAACGTTTGATCTTGGCTTTAAATGGAACTGTAGCATTGGACTATGATGTGATGGGTAAAGATGTGGAAGATGGCGTTTTACCAGTAACGGTATTAGCACCGTATGCGCAAGGTTTTAACACTTCTTCTGTATCAACTTATCCCATCACCTACTCTGTTACAGATTTATATGGGGATACAACCACAAGAGAACATACTGTTGATGTCAGGGATATTAAAGACGGTGTTTACGAAGTAAAACCTCAAGTTGTTTCAAAATTTGATGCCTTAAAAGGTGCTCAAGAAGAAGCATACTATTTTACTTATAATGGCTTTAATACATCAATTAAAGGTGAAGCCACTGTTTCTATTCCTGAAAAAGTTTCTTCAAAAATTGTGGATGCAGCCATGTCAAAAACTGGCAGTTTGTATTTTCTAGTTTATGAAGAAAGTAAAATGGGACAACAGTATAATCTATATTTAAGTACGGATCTAACGACACCTGTGATCAGCAGTGAAAACAACTATCGATATGACTTTGATGTCTTAAATTGGTTATGGCATCTGGAATATACAGGTGAAACCACTTCGCTCTATAAGCATGAGACTTTGATCGGAACCTTTGATGGCAAGGTAATTGACTTTGTCACAGGTCAATACACCAATGAATTTTACCTTTTGTTGGAAGAAGGCGGACAAACCCATCTTCAAAAATATGTCGTTGGTGATACCCTAAATAAAGTACAGGATTTTTCTTTTAGTTTGTCACTTGGAGATTTCCATTTAGTGGCAGTTAATGATGGAGTAGGTATCTTTGATAATAACGGAAACGCAACCTATATGCTTTGGTTTGACGAATCCTTAAATCCTGTAGGAAATTTTGTAAAATCTGATGATGGCCCAGTATATGCTTTTACAAGTGATAGAATACCAGAAGCGACTTTGGGTTATATGCAAACTGAAAGTGAAGTACCTTCATTTGTACCTTTCACTGAGGCTTATGTTTTAAACATAGGTGATGAAATACCTCAGGAATCAGGTCAATTAGTGGTATATATGAAATTGCCGACTGGTGAAATCGTAGAAGTGACAAGTCTTGAAGAAAGTAAGGGTTTAGTTGAACTTTCTGAAAGTCAAGTGACTGCTGTAAAAAGAGGTGAAACTCAAGTCACAGCATCTTATAACAACTTAAAAGCATCTTTTGATCTTGTGGTGAATGAATATCGAAATATTGCTTATGAAAAGCAGGATACCCATTTAAATGAAGCAGGTGATATTGCATTTTACGGTAACTTTGAGAATCAAATCGGATTTTTAATTAGAAGTTATTTTGTGAACAGTTTGCTAGATGGATTCTTTACCTATCCACCGAATAGTATTAGTTTGATCAATGGCGAAGAGGAAAATCATTTGACTTCTACAGTCGGTCTATTGCCTGGTCTTTATCATGCTGTAGGACATACCAGCATCAGATCAGATGATTATTTGTTTTTAACAGATCCGACATATGCTTTTGACTTTGAAGTTTTGAACAATCCACCTGAAATTCAATTCTATGGTGATTTGTTGTCTGTTATAAAAAATGCACCAAATGCTTACTATGGTTTAGGTGTTACCAGTACAGATTTAGAAGAGGATCTTCACGAAGTTGTGTTAACGAAAAGCAATAATCTTGTTTCAGGAGATTATATCGTATCTGATACGATTCTTCAAGGGTTATTAACCTTTGATACCATTGATGAAAATGATGCATCTTTTAACAATCCTAAAGACCGTGAGGTAGAAGTCGTTGAATTTAAACCTGAAAACGGGATCGTTTCAATTGCTGAAAATATGATGGTTTTGCAAGATTTCACAAGAAACCAAACGACCTTTATAGAAGCTTTAGAAGATGAAAATCATAAATTCTTAGACTTTGCAGTCAGTGCAAAAGGTAGACAAAGTATTTTAGTTGAAGAAAATAGAGAGGATTTTACAGCATATTATATTTATGATGGCTTACCGATCAATTCTGAAAGTAAAAGTTTGCTTGATGGTGATAATTTAAATGTTTTTAGTATAGCTTATGACAGCTATGGTAATTTGTATTACTTGAACTTCTACTATGATGAAGAAGAACAATATCATTTAGGCTTTTATCGAATTGATTTTAATGATGCATCCAATGAAGTGATATCTACGCGACTCATGAATTTAGATGAAATCTTTTTCCAAAGTGATGTCACAAACATTGACGTAAAAGATTTTGCTTTTGGTCCAGACAATACTTTATATATGTTATATGGACAAAAAGAAGACCTTGTTAATTTCTATCTTTCTATTCAAATGACAGAAAACAGTGATGGTCTAAGCATTGGTGATTATACTCATGTACATATTGGAAGAACATTACCTGGTGTGAATCCAACCAGTGATTTTTCTGGCATAGCGGTGTATGACAACCAAGTTTATGTGGCAAAGAACGATCATGTCATGTATCCTGAAGCAGGACATTTCCTTGATGAAAAGACGCTTTTAGTGCCTGTAGACGAAAATCTGTCGCCACTATGGGTGGATGCCTATTTTGGTAATGCAGTTTCTCTTGGCAATACTTTTAAAACAGAAATAAATTGTCCAGATGTTATAGAATTGGAAGTTGGTTTTAACAGTTTGAAACATTCAGACATTTTGGAAGTTTCAGCCACACCTTATGTTTTCAATTCTGAAATCGCATACTTATGGGAAGAAAATGATGTATTTGCCTTTAATGAGGAGACCAAAGAAGTCTCAGCCTTATCAGAAGGTCAAGGTGTCATTACCCTTCAAGTGAATGGCATCTCAAAGCAAGTGATGGTTAAAGTTGTTGAAAAGCCTTTAATAACAGATATAAAACCGTTGATCATTGAGAAAAATGGCATGGTTCAAGGTAATGCAGGGATCATGGTGAATAGTCCATATCCAGTCGAGCTATATGTTTTAGATCAGGAGGAGTTGATTCCGGCTGCTCGTTATATTTTTAAGAGTGATCAAACCGGTTCTTATACAGTGACTTATTCTGCTGTGTCAGAAGATAAAACCCAAACCTTTGAAAGAACTGTAACGGTCATTGAATCCAATTTAAATGATGTGAGTATCCTGTTGGAAAATACAGAGAGAAGATTTGTAGAGGATGAAAGTGCTGTAAATGAATTCTGGCAAGGTGAGAAAGAACATAACTACTTGTCATTTTATAATCACGTTACAGGAGTGACCTCTTTACTCGGTGATGTCAGTTATTTACCAATGTTGTTTGACATTGATTTAAGATATCCAGTAATTACCGTTGCAACAGATACAAACGACAATATCTTCTTGTTCCTTGGTGAAATTCTATTTTCTGTGAATCCGAAAACAGGTGAAAAATATTTGTGGCAATGGGGTGAAGGCCTTCGTGCATCACAGATGATTGACTATAGAAATATGGGCATGGCCTTTGATGAAAATAACACTTTAATGATTGCATTAAATGACAGTATATATACCTTTGACTTGGATTATGATAATCATACCTTCATTCCTAATCAGGAATTTGAGTCTATGGAAAATATTTTTATCAATGATATATATGTTACTGAAGATCATCGTATTTTCATTCTGAGAACGGCACACCATAATATTGACAAGGCAAGTAGTGGTCCAAGCGAAGGCTCTATTGTAATCGAAGAAGTAAAATTAATGGATAGTACCATTGAAGTGATTAAGTCTTTGAGCATACCATTGGAAGAGGATTGTGTTGGTACGGGCCTAATGGCTTATGGTAATCATCTTTATATGACTTTAGATGGCTCAGTGGAAAGTCAAGTCGTCTCTGTAGACTTTGATTTAACAGAAAGTCAAGTGATGATGATGGACTTTGGTCCATACATGCCACACATTACCGATGGGGCTTCGAGATGGAGAACAACCCTTCAAACTGAAGGAATAACTTTACACATTGGTTATAATCAAGGACCATCAGCAGGAGAAAAAGTGATTCCATATGTTTTGACCCCTGAATTCAGAAAAGGATTACCAGTGACTTTTGAGATGGTATCTGGATCTGATGTGATTAGTTTAAATCAAGAAACAGGTTTAATCAAAGGCAAAAAAGCAGGTTATGCAAAAGTAAAAGTAACCGTTGATGGTGTTTCATCTTACACAAATGTCACAGTTGTGACACATGATGCGCCAATAACCAATTCAGTTGGAATTACCTTGTCACCGAATCCTGTAGAGGTGGAATATGGACCAGGTGCAGATCCAGAACTGTTGACAAAACAAGTAAAAGCCACTGTTTATGGTACTTCAAGTCCAGTGACTTATAAGATGGCTAATGCGTCCATCGCAACCGTTGATGAAAACGGTCTTGTGACTGCCGTATCCACAGGGGAAACCACTTTGACTGCTACAGTAGCTGGTCGCTCCACTTCTGTAAAAGTGATCGTGTATTACATTGATGAAGAACTGAATCCACTGGGTTTAGTCGAGTTTAACTTGCCATATGTTTCAGGTTATCCTGATGGTACTTTTAGACCAAATGAAGGCATTACCAGAGCTGAACTGGCAACGATGTTCACAAGAATTCTAAATTTGGAGATTGCACCAAATACAGAAAGATTCCCTGATGTTCATACAGATCATTGGGCATTTGGCTACATTGATGCTGCTACACGAGCAGGCATATTCTCAGGTTATAACGATGGTTTATTTAGACCGGATCAAATTGTTACAAGAGCAGAACTATCTGCTACTGTAGCAAAATACTGGCAGTACTTTGAAGTTGATGTGGATCATACACCTCAGATGATTAAAGATGTAACACCGACATTCTGGGCAAAAGATTATATTTATATGATTTACAATGCAGGTTTGGTGAAGAACTTTGAAGATGGTACTTTTAAACCAAATGACCCAACTTTAAGAAGTCAAATCGTGAGTATTTTAAATATCTTAATCAACCGAAATGGTCTAGATCAAGGATCACCTAACTTTAGCGATGTACCAGCTTCACATCCAAATTATATGGACATCGAAGCGGCGTCAAATTCAAGTGTTAAAAAAAGTGAAGAGTAAAGTATAAGAAAAGAAAGAGTTAGATTTTTAATGAATCTAGCTCTTTTTCGCCTTTCTAAACATTTAATAAGAGTCAGAACTAGATTTTGTGTTAAATAATTTAATAAATGGAATTAAATGTATACTTAAATTGTTATATATTACTTTTTCTACATAGTTAAGATTTATTTAATATGTAATGAAAAAGAAATGTGCTAAAATTTTGCAAGTAAATAGTTTTTATTTAAAAAAAAGGCCCTAAAATAGAATTTAAGCTTGTATAATATAAGTTTTTGGCTAAATAATGCGACAAGGTGGCTAAATAAGCAATTGTTGTTGTGTCAATGATGATTAATTGCTAATATTTTTAGTGTTGTTGATGTTCACATTTAAATATTGAAAGGAAAATTGGTATTTTGTTAAATTGTGATGGTAAATATTACATAAATATGAAAAATATTACTTTAAGAGAAATGGATACCTTTTATAAAAGGTTTAAAGGTTTGATGTTTAAGACCAGCATGAATAAAGAAGGATATCTATTTAGAAACTGCAAAAGTATTCATACATGCTTTATGAAATTTCCCATTGATGTTGTGGGCATAGATGAAAACTTTCAAGTGATGGAAATTCATTCAAAGATTGTGCCATGGAAATTTGTTTGGATGAGAAAAGATGTGAAGCACATCATAGAAATGAAAACTGATGCGTTCAGTATCAATATTGGGGATGTAATAAGTGAGGGTTGAAATGAAAAAAGTTTTAGTGTTAATGATATCAGTTTTAATTCTGGCGAGTAGCATTTTTATTTATATGCATACGCGTGTAGATGAAGAAATTGATTATAACTGGGTTATGTCAGGCGTTATCAAGAATAATCTGGAGGATATCCGTCCATATATTGGTCCAGTGTTCGAGAACAGAATACGAGAAGGAGATGTGGATATTTTATCTTATTTAAGACAAATGCATGAAGTATATGATTTTGAATTGACCAATGAAACTCAAACTAAGAATCTACAGAAATTCACATTCTCAGTTGATTCTGAAACAGGAATACATCAAATGACTTTAATCTTTACGAAACAACCTAAGTCATTTCTACTGGATAATATAGAATTCGAATTAGGGTATTTGGAGAACTCTGATTTGAACGAGCAATTTCAATATGCAAGTTCTTATTATGGCATTATGAACGCTTTTATGAAACAAGATTTTAATGCTTTATACGCTTATTGTTGTGACGATTTTGCCCATGATGTAGGCTATGATATTGAAAATGAAGTTGAGCTTAAGGATTATTATGACATGGAGATGTGGTTTCAAAACAGTAAATTCTCAACTTATAAGTTTTCAGAATTATACGAAAATCAAAATACACATCAAGTCATTGTAAAATCTATTATTAATGAAAACACAGAAGATCAATTTACACTTGTTTTGGTCTTTGATGTTGATGAGAAAGATAAGTTACAGGGATTTTACTTTGATGAAATGAATAAAATACAAACTTCTGGTTATTTGTTCAGACCCGCTACAGTGACTGATGAACAGATTATGAACCCAGGTACGAGTATTTACAGTGATGGGTTCTTAGAGAAATATGATACTTTACTAAAAGATATGGATTATGTTGGATGCAACAGTTATTTAGAACTACATCATAATAATTATAAAATGCTGTATTATACAATGAATCAATCTTTTAGGGAATTGATGACGCTAGAAGATTATAAAAGATATTTGACTTTGATGTTAAAAAGGACAGGTATTAAAACAGAAAATTCTTCTTTTACAACAGATTGGCGTTATGAAGCAGACTGTTATATGCCATTTTTTAGACATACATATTCCGTCTTGGATGACACCTTTGAAGCTTTGTACACGCCTTTACCAAAGGATAGTAACAAAGTAGCAGTGAATTATTTGAATTTTGTTACTGAATATGATCAATCCCCTTCAAAAGGTAGTGATCAGTATTTGAAAATAAAAAATATTTATTTCAGTAGGGTTTATTCCTACTTATCAAATTATGAATATAACAATATCACTAACAAAGATCTTGAAATAAAAACCTTTTACTTTGATGACTTTCTAGCAGGTAAAGATGCAGATTTTTGGTTGGAGCGGAAGAATAAAGTCAGAGCATTGATTACAGCCTTAAAAGAGGAAGACTATGACTTTATCTGGCAACAGGAGAAAAGATATTCAGGTTTAGAGTCGAAGGATGAACTAGTGGAATTAATTGGTCTTCAAAGGCAAGTTGTTGGCAGTTTCAATGGTGTTTATTTTCCACAAAACCAGATTTTAGACTATCAATTTGGAAGATACTTTGAAGAAGTGCCCTTTGAAACTTTTGATGGGAATTATAATGTGCTGTATGCCACTTTTGATTATGAAAATAATCTAATTGATTTTAATGTAGGGAGATTGCCAAAATGAAAAAGAAGTATTATATCTTCTTATTATTGATATTGCTAGTAAGTTGTAAACCTCATGAGGTTAAGGTGGAAAAGAACACTGCAGTATCAGCTTTAGAAGATTATGTTTATACAGGTGTGGTGAATCATGACATACTACTTCTCAGCGAGGAAAAGTTAGATGATTTCAATGTATACCTTCAAAGTCAATTGGTGGATGTTCTTAAGATCTCAATTGATGATACAAGGCTCTGCATCCATGGAAAAGTAAAAGACTTATTCTTCCCTGTTGTATTGAATGAGCAAAAGCAGGTTGTAGATATAGAATTTAGTATGCCTGTGTTGGAAGAGGTACCTGAGGAGCAAATACTTTCATTTGATGAGCAATTAATCCTTGAGAGAGGTGAAAGTATTGTAGAATCTATAAAACAAAGGCAATATGATGCTTTCAAATCAGAGCAGATGGAGCTGGTCAGTTGGAAAAGAAAAGAGGTTGTTGGTATTAAAGGCATTGAAGAATACTTCGATTTTGCCCTAAATACACTCTCTTTGCAGATTGATGATTACTCTGTCAAAGTTTGGCCTGACACTTATCAAGTGCTTGGAAGTAGAGATCAGGAGCCGATCATACTAATAACCCTCGATAAGAATTATGAAGTGAAAAACATAGATTTTCCTTTAATAAGATATTTGTCCAATCAGTATTTAATATTCAGTACCTCTTATTATACGGATGAGATGCTTTTTTATCCTGGAACATTTTGTGAGTTGAATAATGAAGCCATCAAGGACTTGAATAGCCAAATTTTAAAAAATATTGATAATATATCTAGAATGAAGGAGTATATTGAAACAGAAAATTGGCAAAAGCTTTATACCATTATGACAGATGAATTTACGAAAAGAGTATCCTTTGAGGAATTCTTGATTTATATGAGAGGTCAGTCAGCACTACTTGGTAAATTTGAAACAGAAGAAATTCAAATGATTTACTATAAAATGAACAATCTTTATGTAACGCCGTTCTTTTTTAGCAGTTACAAAGCCCGAAATGTAGAAGAGGGTTTTGATAATCGTTTCGTTTTTGAAATGCCCATGTATCCGAAGACCTATAATTATGTAAATGACGCATCTGCTTTTCAAAACATCTATTTTACAAAGACAAGATTTGATAATTATGAGAATAGTTTAAAGGATGAAGGGTTGCGTAAAAAAAATGTACAGAAATTTATAAAAGCACTTCAAGACCATGATTATCCTTATCAGTATGAAATCTTAGTAAGAGATCCTGATGATATTGCTTTTAACAACTTTGTAGCGATGTCTAAGGTTCAGGAGAAAATTGCAGGTTCATATGATGGCGTGTTCATAGAGAAGAGATCGGAATATGCGGAAGACTTAGGTGTTTATTACATTGAGTACCTCGTTGGCAATAGTAAAGGTTTTGGAAGGCTCATACTTGAGTTAAATGGAGAGGAAGAAATAGTTTCCTTTAATACGGCGCAACTGTTTACTGTTGATGAAGCATTTGAAGAGGTGAGTTTATGGCATTAATAATCAGTCTCCTCTTTGCAGGACTTTTGATTCTCATTCTGAATACCTTTATTGCTCTAATGAATGGAGAGAAAGGAAAAAAAGGGGAACTAAAAAGAATTTTCTCAGAGCTAGATGGTATGGAAGAACCGAAGAAAAAGTATTTTGTAAAAAGAAGTAGTTTTTTACGAATGAACAGTAAGCAATTTCTTATGATTTTTGCACCTGTAGGGTTTTTAACTTTTATTTTTTCTTGGATATTCTTTAGATCCATAGCATCAGCAATCATTATTACTTTAATTTCAACTTTGTATCCCTATTATTTTGTCTATGCAAAGAAAAGAAAATTGAAGCTACTCTTAAATTATCAGTTGAGGGATGCGCTCAATGCCTTGTTAGCATCTTTGAAGGCGGGGTCATCCTTAAGCAATGCCCTAATCAGAACCTATGATGATTTGGAGAAAATCTTTCAGAACGAAAAGGATAAGCCTATAGTGGACGAGTTTAGAATAATTGCATATGAACTAGATTTGATGTTACCTGTGGAAGAAGTACTCATAAACTTCACAAATAGAAATAATATAGAGGATATTTCAGATTTTGTTAATGTCACTTTAATGACAAAAAATCAAGGTGGCAATCTAAATGAAATCATTCAAAGGGTGACAGAAATCATTTCTGATCGCATACAAATTGAACAAGAAATTCACACCCTCGTTGCTGGTAAGAAAATGGAAGCTAAAGTATTGACCATATTGCCTGTGCTTTTAGTGATTATTTTATCTTTAATCTCACCGGATTACATGAGTCCTTTGTATGAAACTTTGCTAGGTAGAATCCTAATGTTGTTTGCAACTGTTTTGCTAATTGCGAATTACTTTGTAGGAAAGAAAATTATTGAAATTGAGGTTTAGTCATGAGACGAAAAATATTTTTAAAAGTAATGCTAATTATAGTCTTGGCAATGCTTACAGTTCTTTTAACATTCAAGTATCTAAAGGGGTTAAACCACTATGTAACGGTTTATATCGCTAAAGAGGATATTCAAATGTACAGCATCTTAAAGGATGATGATATTGAGGAAGTTGAAATCAGATTTGAAGAGAAAGTTAAGTTTTTTAATAATGCGGTAGAAGATAAGGATGCCTTATTGAATATGATTGCCTTGCAGGACATAAAAAAAGGTACAGTGCTAGTTGAAGGTGATGCCTTACTGGATTCGAAGGAAAATCCTGAAGTTCTTTTAAATGGTCGTGTGAATATGAATTACTTTGTTTCATCGGATCAGAGAATTGGTTTTATCAGTATGGATAAAAAGCATGCTTTTGGTGGACAGTTAAAAAAAGGAGATTACATTGATATCATTTATACTTCTCAAAATGATGCAACCGGAGGTTTATACACGTCGCTTTTACTTCAACATGTGCTGGTAAAGGATGTTAATGATAATGCTGCTTCTGATACTGCAACAGATATTTATTTGCAATTGAGTCATAAGGACGCCATGTTACTGTCAATTGCTAAGTACAATGGACAATTAGATTTATTATTATCTGATGAGAGCAATAGGAACAATGATATTATTCCTGTTTTACCTCAAGATTTATATATAAAGCTTCTTGAGGCAGGCTACATGCTCGTGGATGAAAATAATCAAGAAATCTCCAATACTGGTTCTCATGAAGAAACGGATTTGGAGAAAGAAATGGCTGAAGCTGAATTGCAACTGACTCAGGCCTTTGAGGCTTTAAATCAAGCGAAGGAAACTTTAAAAGCAGAACAAAGCAAACAACCAGATGAAAGTGTTGAAGAGATGATTAGAAGGTTGGAAAGTACAGTAAATGCCTTAGAAATCACAGTGGATGAGAATACAACAATACTTGAAAACTTGGAAGACAGAATGACCACAGGAGGGAATTAATGAAGCAAAGAGTTACTGTAATTACTTCATCCGCTGGAGGAACAGGCAAAACATTTTTTGCAGCCAGTGCAGCGAGTTTGTTATCCAAAAAGAAAAAAGTTCTATTGTTGGATCTGACCCTATATGGTGGCATTGAAGTTTTAGTAAGACATAGTAAAAAGTTAAGCGGCTTGAATATTCTTTATAGTCAATTCGAACAAGGACAACCTCTTGAAATACATAAGGCAATTCTTGAGTCAGATTCAGTTATTGGTACAGACGTGTTAATGAATGCGCATCCTCTCACCATGGAAAAATTGTCAGTAGCTTTTGTGGAAGCCTTATTTCAAAGATTGAGAATGACCGATTATGAAGAAATTATCGTCGATACTTCAATGGAGTTGTCTCAAAGAAATTCAAAGTTCTTTCAATTGGCTGATCAAGTGATTTATATGATTAATCAAGATATCTCAGTATGCTGGAAAACCATGAAGCATTTGGAGATTATGGATAAGCTTCAAGTTGAAAGAGACAAAATACATATGGTTATGAATCGATATAGAAAAGATATCGTCTTTAACTTAGATGAATTTGTAGAAGAGACGGGTATCAAGGCGATTGGCATTATTCCTGATGGAAAAAGTTCGGTGATGAATCTGCATAATGAAGGGAAGACAGTTCACTCATTGGGGGTTAGTCCTATAAAGAAGGCGCTGAAAAAATCTGTAGAGGAGATTTGGTTTTAATGAATACTGAAGAATTAATTAAACTGACAAAAGCAAATCATATTCATTCAGCTTATGAAATGGACAGTGAAAAGGAAATATTCTTCAAAAGCTTGAAAAAGAAGATCTTTGAATCCATTGATTTTAGTGGTTTGAGCTATGATGAAAGAGTCGAAAAGGTAAAGTCCAGTACTTGGAAAATCATTGATGAGCTGTTAAGTGATCAATTTAAATCCATCGTGCTTTCCTCTTCAGAAAAGAATGAAATGCAAGAAAAAATACTTCAGGTTATGTTTGGTTATGGTGTCATAGAACCTTTCATCAATGATGAGAGTATTACTGAAATTATGATCAATGGAACAGATTATATTTTCTATGAAAAGCAAGGAAAGATCCATGTTATGAAAGACTCTAAAGGTCAACCTATAACCTTTAGAACAGATCAGGAAATCATGCATGTCATTGATAAAATCGTTGCCCCTATCAACAGAAAAGTAGATCAGAGTAATCCTATTGTAGATGCAAGGTTACCAAATGGTTCTCGTGTAAACATTGTTATTCCTCCAGCGGCATTAGATGGTCCTGTGGTCACCATAAGAAAGTTTCCTGAAAGTCCCTATACAATGGATCATCTCATTGAGTTTGGTGCCTTATCAAAAGAAGTTGCAGCCTTTTTAGAAGCATTGGTCAAGGCGCGCTACAACATTATTGTTTCAGGGGGGACCGGTTCAGGTAAGACGACTTTTTTAAATGCCTTAAGCAGCTATATCCCAAATGATCAGAGGATTATTACTGTAGAAGACTCTGCTGAGTTGAAAATAACTCAAATCGACAATTTAATTCGTTTAGAAACAAGACCACCAAACATTGAAGGTAAAGGTGAAATTACCATAAGAGATTTGGTTAAAACAGCACTGAGAATGCGACCGGATAGGATTGTTGTTGGTGAAGTAAGGGGTGCTGAAGCTCTAGATATGCTTCAAGCTATGAATACAGGACACGATGGTTCCTTGACAACCGGCCATGCCAATTCATCAGCGGACATGCTCAGTCGTATTGAAACCATGGTTATGATGGCGGGTTTAGAACTACCCTTATTATCTGTAAGACAGCAAATGGCTTCAGCAGTTGATCTCATTGTTTTTCTCAGAAAAATGCCAGATGGAAGCAGGAAATTGGATGAAATCGTTGAAGTGACAGGCATAAAGGATAACCAAGTGCAGTTAAATGTCATTGGTAAATTGAAAAGAAAAGAAAGTGCGTTTATTTTGGAGTTTGATCCTTATAAGCTTCAAAATCGTGATAAATTAATGTATTCAAATGATGAGAGTTTTATTTTGAGAGGAGAAGAAAAATGTACATGTTAGTGAACTATTTAAGAAATTTAACAAGAGATGAAGAAGGTCAAGCGATTACAGAGTATGCATTGATTATTGGTTTGATTGTTTTGGTCGTTATTATTGCGATTACAGCGTTAGGTGGAAAGATTAATGAAATCTTCAAAGCTTTGGTTGACCAATTATAAGAAAAAAGAAGAGGGTCAAGCAGTCATAGAGACCGTACTTGTGATACCAATTATTCTGACTTTAGTGATGGTTGGTATCACAGTAGCTTTGTTTATTCATGCAAATATCATAGTTACGATGTCTGCATCTAATGGTGCAAGGGTTGGAGCAAGCATTTGGCATGATACTGAAAAAACCATGGCTGAAAAAGAAGAGATGATTAAGAATGCAGCTTTAAGTATGGTAGAAAGCTCGCTGTCTGGTGAAGAAAGAAGATATAAAATTTCAGAAGTTGATGGCATGTTAAGTGTTACGGTAGAATATGATTTTGAAATCTTATTGCCTTTTTCAAATTTAGTATTTGATCATAATACGGTTACTATTGACCATACCACACAATATTACATTGGAGAAGATTAATGCAGCCAATCGAAAAGAAAGAAGAGGGTGTTATTGTAATCATTGTTGCACTTCTATTACCAATTCTTATTGGTTTCATTGGATTGACCATTGATGCTGGAAATATCTTGTATCACAAAAATATGTTAATTGAGGCAACAGAAGCAGCCGCCAGATCAGCAATTTACAAAAGCTATGATCAAACAATTTATGATACAGAGCATCGTGTAGTATTGGATTATGAGAAAGTGAAGTCTAGTACTGAGGAAATTCTAAGAATGAACTATGATGCTGCTGAAGTTGTTGAAGTTACCATTGTTGATGAGAGTGCGGTGAAGTTAAAAACAAGAGTGAAAGTATCCTATACTTTTATGAAAATCTTCGGATATAAGGAAAAATTACTTGAAGCAACTCAGATTGTTAGGGGAGGATAAATGCCATTCATTATTAGTTTCTTAATTGGTTTAATGATTATTTTAATAAGCGTACCCACGAGAACCTTGTTGCCTTCCAAGCAATTCAAGAAGGTTCGCTTAGTCCTTTCAGAAGACATCAAGCAAGAAGAAACAATAGATCCAGATAAGGCGTGGTTTAATAAAATTGCTTCAGTGGGTACTAAGGTCAATTCACTTTTAAAGTTAAGGTTATCTAGAAAAAAATATCTGGATATTGAAAACAAGTTGATGCGCGCAGGTCTTAAGAAAAGATTTACACCAGATACCTTCTATGGGTTTAAAACTGGGATGTTATTTATTGGAGGTGGATATGGTCTGCTTCTGTCAGTTGTAACCCCAGTAATATTTCTGAAATGGATCTGTTATTCTGTAGCGATAATATGCTTTATTTGGCCCAACATGTGGCTAGAAAATACCATTAGAACAAGAAAGATGTCCATACAAAGAGAAATGCCTTTTGTTTTAAGTTCAATTGCTGTTATGACAGAATCTGGTCAATCTCTATATCAAGGCATCAAAGAAGTTGCTTTTATGAAAGAAGGCGCTTTGGTAGAAGAGTTTAGAACAGCGATTATGGAGATTGAGATGGGATTTTCACGTGTTGAAGCATTTGAAAGAATGAGAGACCGAGTGCAAGTGACTGAATTAAGTGTTTTCCTGTCCTCATTGACACAATCCATTGAAAAGGGTTCTTCAGGAATCAGTGAATTACTGAAAAAACAATCTGAAGAAATGTGGAAAAAAAGAAAGGAAGATGCAAAGGAATTAGCTGAAAAAGCATCAATCAAACTATTTTTACCTCTATTGGTATTTGTACTACCTGCGATGATGATCTTTCTGTTAACACCAGCAGTGCTTTCTTTAGTGGAGATGATGTAATCAATACTTGGAAGGATAATAGATTCATGTTATATATGAGTTTGTTTGATAACATAGATTGAGTTTAAAAATAGAATGTATAAAAGAAGAGGTCAAGAGCTCATGATTTGTTTGGCGACAATAGCTCTTGACCAAGTAAGATAAGATACTCATCTTGATTTAAATATACAAAAATGTCCTGTATTCTTCAAGGATATTTGTTTATATTTAAGAAATACTTTCTATTTTCAAGAAGAGGATTTAGAACATGATGTTTGGCGACAATGACTAAATCCGAGAAGATAAGGTGCTCATAGAATGAGCCCTTATTTAATCATGTGGAAAATGTTCTGTTTATCTAGAGAAAGGAGTAAAAAAAACAGAGCGTTAATAAATATTAAATAAGGAGAGAAGATGAAAAAGAGAATGTTTAAGAGAATTATTTCCTTAATCCTATGTTTTTCAATGTTTATGCCGACAATTTCTTCATTTGCGTATGTACCTGAAACGACAGTTGAAGAATCAAGTCAGTATGAATGGAGAGAAGTGGATGGAAGCGAAATCGGTAAAACGCCAGGTGTGACTTATAGAGTTAAATTTGTAAGACAACCTGGATCGGATTATGTAACTACGACAAAGCCTGGGTCAGGGGTATCCTATGTAACGATCCCTGCAGTCGTTGAATCGGTCAAAAGAACATCGACAAAACCAGGGTATTGGGAGTACGATGTACCCTATACTGCTGTAGAGTCTTATCAAACTGGTACAAAGGAAATCACTGTTGCAGATGGTTATTTTAAACCTGTAACTAGAACAAGAGATAAGCAGGAATTTGTTGGTTATGACATTGTTGTTACTAAAAAATCATGGACGGAAACTTGGACTGAGCAAGTTAGAGTTTATGGTACAATAACGCCTGGATATGATAAGGAAGTTAAAGTTCTTGTAAAGGCAGGTTATTATAAGTATGTAACGGCATATGATGAGACGGGTAGAAGAGTTTCAGAAAAAGTTTGGGTAAATCCTGTTTATAGAACTGAATTGCAATGGGTACCACCTGTAAAAGGTTATTACTATGAAACACAAAAGCGCTCAAAAGTTCATCCTGAAGAGACAAAAGAAGTACCTGTTTATAGAACTGTAAAGGAAACATATACAGTGAAGGTATGGGTACCACCAGTAACGGATACAGTACCAGTATTTTCAAATAGAACAGTGACAAAATACAAGGATGTATGGCATCCAGCTGTTACAACAACTTATTATGAAGAAGAAGAAATAACCCCTACAAGCTATCATGTTACTATTCCAGCGAAGTGGGTAGCAGATGTTTCAACAGCAAGCATTGCACGAACTTATTCTGTTTGGTTAAGTAATGGTACTACAACGAGTGGCTATTTACAGGGCAGTATAAAAAAGACTATGGACGGTTCCAATTTAACTAGTGGTGACATCATGTTAATTGATGGCACATATTATATAGTTGGTGGAGGTTCATATAGTAATGGTAGTTTTGATCCAGCAGTTTATTTCTCTACAAACAAACTATATAAAACAAGCTCTGAGAGAGATGCTGCATTAAGATCGATGGGTCTTGAAGTATCAGTAGCCGGTAAGACAAGATTGCTTGAGATGTTAGAAATTGCACAAAGATCAGGCTTTGACCAGGTTGTGAGTGCAATTCATGCCAAACTAGCTCAAATAGCTGAAGAAGATAGAAAAGCACTTCTTAAGTCTAATTTAATTGCAGAGATAGATGTAGCAAGTAAAGATCGATTAAGAGAAATTATTTCACTTGCAAACACAGAAGGTTTAACTCAAGTAGCTGATCAAGCTAAAGATAAACTAGTTTCAACTTATATGGCATTAATTGCGAGTGGAACTGAAGAGCAATTAAATAGTATTATCTCAGAGGTAAAAGAATCTTTCTTATCAGGGGTTAAGATTGCTGCAGAAAATAGATTGAATGAGTTAAATAATTCAAATTCTAACACTGGTTCTGGGTCAGATACAAGCAATTCTACACATACCTATTTCAATGATATTTGGGATGAAAATGGGGTGTCGTATGAAGGTTATATTGAAAATGGTGTAACTTACCTAAAATCAACGAATGAACCTCTTTCAACAACAAAAAAATGGATAGTTTTATCAAGTGGAAAATATTATGAAAAAGGTGTAGGAGAAGTCTTTAATTTTAATTTAGATACCTACAGATCAATCATTAACAATTTAAAAAATGGCAGTTTAGATGAAGTCGCACTGAACACTGAATTAGATAAGGCTAAAAGTATAGGTGTTAGTTGGCTAGTTGAATCCATTCAGAGTAGGATTAGTGATGCTAAAGACAATAGCTCTACAAATAACAATACAACATTACCTGATTATGAGATTGCTAGGATTATAGATGAAATTAGATTAATAGATAAATCTACGTCAGCTGGTAACAAGAGTTTAGTAGATTATTATAATAAGTATAAAGGTTACCCTGAAATTGTAAATGCAATTAAAGGGATGGGTAAGTACTATTATTATAATTCAACATCAAAACAATATTTTGAAAAAGACTTACCACAAGAAGAAAATATTAACTATACGATAAGCACAAAGTTAGCATATGAAGAATGGATGGCAAGTATTGAAAATCAACCAGGTGATACTACCGCAAATCCATTTCAAGAGATAGGTGTAGAACTAGATATACGTGAGTTTTTTGATGAAAAAGAGCTGAATAGGTTTAACAAACTTCTTGTATTAAGAGATATGCTTAAAACAGGACCAGTTGAGTTTTCATCATTAAATGACGATTATCAGTTATTACTGAGCGAACTAGGTAATTTTTGGAATGATCCTGCAGGATACGAAGAAAAATTATGGATGATTAGAGAAGATCTAGGTCTATCAAACTTAAGCTCCCAAACAGCTGTTGACGATAGTCTAATAAATGTATACCTACAAACAGAAATGAATGTGGCAAATGATCGTTATGTTAACTACAAAGAGCAGTCACAATTACTTTCTGAAGCAGTCGGTGCATACGTTGGTATGTTAGATAAGCAATCGCGAGGTGTATATAAAAAGGAATACTATCAAAGTTTATCTGACTCAAATTATGCCACTATATTTATGTATGGACATGATGTTAGTACTAGTTTTAATAATGATAAAAATAGTAGTGCTGAAGTTTTGTTGTTTAAATATTTTGAGCGAGGAGCTGTGAAACTAAGAGATTTCGGTTTCCTAGGTGAAATATATAATTTTAATGAAATAGAACGTCTCCTTAGTGAGAACATAACTCTTGAGGAATATGCAAATATAATGGGACCTATTTGGGAAATGAATTATATTTTCTCATCTTCCGAAGATATGGTAGAAGATACAAAATTAATGTTTGCATTGGTTGCAGCCTTTTATTTTTCATATCTAATTGTACCAAACTTGGCAATTGAATTAGGTGTAGCACTTGAAATGGGGATGGGCAAGGAAGCGGTTGTTGCTGCATTAGGAAAAAGTTTGGTGTCATTAGGATCGTTAGACGACGCAAATGATGTACTAAACTCTATTATGGGATTTTCAACAGGTGATATAAAAGCTGGAATAATGAATGCAGCTTTTGTAGGTGTACCAGCATCAATTCAAGGGATAAAAACTTTAGCAAAAAGAGCAACAAGAGAATCTATTGAAAAGACAATTAAGCAAGCTTTAGAAGTAATGAGAAAAGAAGAGGTTGCTGAATTACTTACTGATGATATTATAGAAAATATATTTAAGAACTATGGGATTGATGATTTAAATCAGATTGCAGGATTAACTGGAAGCAAGGCATTAAATACGGGTGGTAGTCTTAAAATAAATCTTGAACTATTCTCAGTAGAGAATAATATGATCAATGTAGTAGAGTTAGAAAAATTCTTCTTAAAGGATACTAGTGAACTCTATTCAAAGAATATGTCATCGTTTGGAACAATTAGTAAAGAACAGTATGTGAATGATGCAATAGAATTAGCAACAAGAAATATTAATGATACTAGTGCAATTGCAAAGAAATTTGACGATGGTTTAGAGGTTGTGTATGATAAAACTACAGGTAGTGCAGTTATTCTAAAAGATTCTTTGGAAATAAAGGATTATGTAAAACTTGAACCTGGAATGACTATTGATCAAGTTATCAAAAGTATTGAGGGAGCGAGTAATCTTGTAAGGCAATATACAAACTATGGCGACTATAGTGATGCTGTAAAGCAAATTGCTAAGCAGACAAATAAATCAAAAGAAGAAATACTAGCAGAAATCCATCAAACTTACAATTTATCTAAGGATTCAGTTGGCGATTTACTTGTAGTTTCTGACGTGAAGTATCTAGAGGATATACCATTCGACGTAGATGGTAATTTGCAAGTTGATTGGCCGACAAATAGAGGTTTTGTTGAATCTACAGTGCAGTCTGTTGATCGTAATAATATGTTACCAGAGCAATGGGATAGAGTAGGAAGTATGAGAGGAGAAAACTTCACTACATTACCTGATAGCGGAGTACCTTATAGTTATTCGGAAAGAGCAATCCCGTACATTGAGAATCCATCTGCAAGACACGTCGGTTCGTTTAACAACACAGATTATTATAACGCAATCGATGCAATTAATAGTAAGGACATAGAGGCATTAAATGCAATTGTCACTAAAAATGGTAAGGATGCAATTTCTATTGATGAACTTAATCTTATAAAAGATGAATATGATTACTTTATTAAGAAGATTGAAGAGGAAATGGGATCAATTAATGCAACTTATGGATTGAAAGGATATGCTGCTCCTTGGAAGGATAGTGTTGGAGATACTTTATTGTCTGGAGGTGCTGAGCAAATTGTAACTCCTTTAAGTGGTAATAGGTTGTTACGCGACGAATTGAGACCTTTTCAAACTACAAATTATTTTCTCCTGAAAATCATTTTAAACGACAAATTGAACACCGTACTAC
>JAFGVN010000060.1 GCA_016937975.1 Clostridia bacterium | reverse complement strand
TTTTGGGCCATTTCTTCAAATCCAACAATTGGATTTTACTTGAAATGGTATGCTTATTTTGCTCATACTGTTTAGTTTTCAATGTCCTGTATCGCTTGCATCTACTTGCGTTAGCGACTTTATTATAATATCATTTCCTACAACCAAAGTCAAGTTATTTTTTCGTTTTTCAGAAAAAACTTTTTTTCAAACCAAGATATGAATTATGGCGAAACAACTTGTATTTTTTTCTAGAAAAGGATATTTTTGTTTGCCGTCTCACAACAGCTTTATTATCATACCAACTCAGGTATCAACTGTCAACACACTTTTCAAAGAAAATAATTTTCGCAAAATTCATAGTTTTAATAAAACTCTCCAATACATTGAAAACACTTATTTTTTCATAATTGGAATCGTTTTTTATAACAATCTTTTATTGGAGAAAGAACTGTTTTTTATGAGTACCCTCTAAATTAAGTACTTAAACTCTCTTTATAATTTTTTATTTTTTAAATAAAAAAGGCTTCAATCCATATGCATAGGACAAAAGCCTTTAAGTATTAAATTGGTATTATTCTTCAAAAGATAAGAAATAGTGCTTATTTTGTATCTCAAATACTTTATATCTACCAAGATGTTCTCTTGCAATGACTAAAATTTCTTCTCCATTCTTTTCAAACAAATGTCCTCTACCATAAATATCCGTTAATTTCCAGCCATTCTTTTTCATTTCTTCAATAAAAACTTGATCCGGTTCATCTTTCATCATAATATACATTAACGACTTTAATGAAACACGGTAAATATTTTTTTGACCAAGTTCGATGTTGAATATACCCAAAGTCAAATCCATTAACTTTGCTTCATAATACATTTTTGCTAATGTACCAATTGCTATTAGGGCTGCTGTAATCTTTATAATGCGTTTAAATACTTTTTTATTTTCCATGTTTCCTCCTATTCCTATAATAATATTATAAACAATCCACCAAACAATTGAAAGATTTAAAGGATTACATTTATATTTCATTCCTATATATACCACATTTTTATAAAAGGAAACGATTATTATTTAAGGAAACTCTTTTATGTTTATACTTAATCTCGTTCTTCTGGACACAATATTTTTTATGCAAAAAAGAGATCTGACGATCTCTTCAATTTATTTTTTATTGTTTTTTTCAACAGCTTTTTCAACAATTGATTTTTTGCCTCTTTTTTTACGTTTGAAAGCCTCTAAAACTAACTCAGCTTCCTTAAAAGGTAAAGTAACAAATGAGAAGTTCTCTAAAACTTTAATATCACTGATAATGTTACTTGGTACATTTACTTCATTTTGTACAAATGCAATAAGCTTCTTAACATTCATACCATCGTTTTTACCCAAAGCAATAAATAATCTTGTTTTACCTTGACGCTCAAGTTGTACTTTATTGATTTTATTATAATTTTTAGCTTCTAATTCTTCTTTATAATGATGCTTTAATATTGCACATAATACATCTTCTGGATCCGCATCTACTAAGAGTTCTTGAGCCATACTTCTATATGCATCATAACGGCCACTAGAGATAGAATCTTTCAAATCATCCATAATACGATTACGCTTAATATCAATGATATCTTTGATATCTGGCACCTCTTCTTTACGAATGTCTGTTTTAGCAACTTTTTGAATATATAATAATTTTCTATATTCAGTTGGCGTAACGAATGTAATCGCAGTACCTTCTTTACCTGCTCTACCAGTACGTCCTACTCTGTGAACATAACTTTCAGGGTCTTGTGGTAAAGAATAGTTAATAACATGAGTTAAATCATTAATATCTAAACCTCTAGCTGCAACGTCTGTTGCACATAGTATATTAATTTTTCTTGTTTTAAATCTTTTTAAGATTCTTTCACGTTGATGCTGAGAAACATCACCATGTAATGCATCTACATCATAACCACGATGTTGTAATTTTGAAGTTACTTCATCTACATCAACTTTTGTTCTGCAGAAAATAATACCATAGAATTCCTCTTCCAAGTCAATAATACGGCTAAGGGCTTCAAATTTATCATTTCTACTTACTTCAAAGTAAATTTGATCAGTTAGATTCGTCGTCAGTTGTTGTTTCTTTACTTGAACTAAATCATATTCACCCATGTATCGCTTAGCAATTGCTAAGATTTCTGATGGCATAGTTGCAGAGAATAACAACATTTGTCTTTCTTTATTCACATGAGTTAAAATATTTTCAATATCTTCTCTAAAACCCATGTTTAACATTTCATCAGCTTCATCAAGTACAACATAATTCACTTGAGACAAATCCAATGATTTTCTATTTAAGTGGTCAATAATTCTACCTGGTGTACCAACAACAATATCTACACCTTGCTTTAATTTTCTCAACTGTTGATCAATGGCTTGTCCACCATAGACTGTAGCAATAACTATTTTTTTATCCGTTTTAAATGAATCCATTTCCTCAGCAACTTGAATTGCTAATTCTCTTGTTGGTGCAACAATAACTGCTTGTACAAACTTCTGATGTTTCTCCATTTTTTCTAAAATTGGCAATCCGAATGCAGCAGTTTTACCTGTTCCAGTTTGTGCTTGTCCAATTATGTCTTTACTTCCTTGAATAAGTAAAGGAATTGTACTCACTTGAATCGGAGTTGGTTCTTCAAATCCTTTTTTTTCTAACGCCTTTAAAATACCATCGGATAACCCGAGGGCTCTAAATTTTTCCATTTTATCCATACATGCTCCTTTGTTTTGATGTAAAAAAATTCCTATCTCGCGATGGAATTTCTTTTTTTCGCTATGATGTTAAAAACATTAGCCATCACATAGTCATCAAAGTCATGCTTGGTAATATTCTCAACACGTCTCATCATTATATACCCCTACTTCTATTAAAGCAAGCATTTTTATCATATAAATAATAATCAGAATTTTCAATACTAACAGTTAATTCATTTACGCTCTTCCAAATTTAAAAAAGTACCTATGCATATAGGTACACTTTCATTATTTCATTAAGCTAGAAACGATTAAACGATCCATTATATCAATTGAAGTTCCTGACATAGGAACTTTATCGATACGATATTGCTCTACATCAGCTAAAGCAGTCGTTTCAGGTAGACAAGCTACATTAACAATACTATTCTTTTTCATACGAACAATTTGTATACCCATGGTATTCTTCGTTGTTTTTTCACTGATTAACTCAGTATTTAATAGAAGCATTCTTAACTCATCAGGCTCATTATAACGATTCAAAAGAATATCCTGTTCTTCAGTAAAGAAGAACATACTAATCAAACGATCATGATCCGAGTACGCTTTAATAAGTTTCTTTCTATTGGTTTTAGTTTCATAACTTTTAAGCGGCACTCTTGCGACTTTACCGTTTTCAAAGACAAATACCATAAAACCATCGTAATCTGAAGTTGCTACAGTGTAAAGAATGGTTTCATCATCCTCTAATTCTAGTATATTAGGTAAATATTCCCCTAAAGAACTCGCTTTAAGACTTTCTAATTCATGGACTTTGATTTTATAAACATTTTGCTTATTAGAAAAGAATAATACATCAGACTTATTGGTTGTGTCAATTTCCTGTAAAATTTCATCATCATCTTTAACTTTGTGTATGTCATTACCTCGTAAAGACGCTAAAGTGACTTTCTTAATATAATTATGATCTGTAAAAAATAACCTACAATTGTAATCTTCAATAAAGCTCACTTCAGAATGCTGAATTACGTGTTCTACATGAACAATTTCAGTTTTTCTTTCTAAGCCATATTTATTTGAAATCTCCTTTAATTCTTTTGATATTAATTTTAGGATTTTCTTATCACTGCCAACAATACCTTTTAATTGATCAAGTTCTTTTTCAAGACTTGTAATTTCACTTGTTCTTTTTAAAATATATTCTTGATTAATATTACGTAACTTTATGTCTGCCACATAGTCAGCTTGAATTTCATCAATTTTGAATGCAGCCATTAAATTAGGAATAACATCCTTGTCATATTTTGTTTCTCGAATAATACGAATGGCTTCGTCGATGTCTAAAAGAACCTTTTGTAAACCGTATAATAAGTGTAGTTTTTCTTCTATCTTATCGATTTCAAAATTCTTAACACTTCTTATACATTTGATTCTATAATCCAACCATTCTTTTAAAATACCTTTAATGCCAAGAACCATTGGCGTTACACCAACAAGCACATTGAAGTTACATGCAAAGGAATCTTCTAAAGGTGTTAATTTAAATAGCTTCGCCATTAATTTTTCTGGATCAGTGCCACGCTTTAAATCAATTGTAATTCTTAAGCCCTTTAAGTCTGTTTCATCTCTTACATCTGTAATTTCCTTAATTTTGCCAGACTTGATGTGTTCAATGATCTTATCGATTATTTGTTCAATTGTTGCAGTATAAGGAATTTCAGTAACTTCAATACAATTGTCTTTTTTGACATACTCATATTTGGCTCTTAATTTAAAGGAACCAACGCCAGTATTGTATATCTTTTTCATGGTGGCTTCCTCATAAACTAATTGACCACCTGTAGGAAAATCTGGACCTTGAATATAATCTGTTAACTTGATATGCTCATCATCAATATATGCCACAGTGGCATCACAGATTTCTTTTAAGTTAAAACTACAAAAGTTACTGGCCATACCTACAGCAATCCCTTTGTTTGGATTGACTAGAATATTAGGAAAAGCAACAGGTAACAATCGAGGTTCTTTCATTTGACCATCATAGTTATCAATAAATTCTACAGCATTTTTATCAATATCCTTGAAAACCTCTTCACATATCGCGGCAAGTTTTACTTCCGTATAACGTGCAGCTGCAAAAGCCATATCTCTAGAGGTAATTTTACCAAAGTTCCCCTTTGAATCAACAAAAGGATGTAATAAAGCTTCGTTTCCTTTTGTCAACCGCACCATCGTTGCATAAATCGCTTGATCACCATGAGGATTGAGTTTCATTGTCTGACCAACAACATTGGCCGACTTAGTTCTCATGCCTTTCAGTAATTTCATTTTATACATTGTATATAATAATTTTCTATGCGATGGCTTAAAGCCATCTATCTCAGGAATCGCTCTTGAAACAATTACGCTCATTGTATATGGCATGTAATTGCTTTCAAGGGTTTCTGATATTCTACTTTCAATAATTTCTGACATTCAAAACTCCTAATCTAAATCTAACATATCAATATACATTGAACCTTTTTCTTGAATGAAATCTTTTCTGCCTTGAATATCATCTCCAAGCAAAATTTCGAACATCCGCTCAGTTTCTGCCTCATCTTCAAGGGTAAATCCAACTAATTTTCTTGTTTCAGGATTCATTGTAGTTTGCCACATCATCTCTGGATCGTTTTCACCTAGACCTTTCGAACGTTGAATATGAACATTTCCATCAAGATTCTTAATGATGTCATTTTTCTCTTTATCTGTATAGGCGAAATAAGTTTGATTTTTATGTGTAATTTCGTATAATGGAGTTTCTGCAATAAAAACTTTATTTTCTCTTAATAATGTTGGTACCAAACGATGCAACATGGTCATAATCAACGCTCTAATCTGAAAGCCATCAACATCGGCATCCGTACAGATAATCACTTTATCATAATTTAAATTTTCTAATTCAAATGTATGCAAATCCTTATTATGCTTTGATTTAATCTCAACACCACAACCAAGTACCTTCAACAAATCAATGATAATTTCACTTTTAAAAATACGATCATAATCCGCTTTCAAGCAGTTAAGAATCTTACCACGTACAGGCATTAAAGCTTGAAATTCAGCATTTCTAGCTAATTTACAAGAACCTAAAGCCGAATCACCTTCCACAATAAACAATTCACGTTCTGACACATTCTTAGTACGACAATCCACGAATTTTTGAACTCTATTGTTCAGATCCACTTTACCGCTAAGTTTCTTTTTCAAATTAAGTCTTGTATTCTCAGCTTTTTCACGTGAACGTTTATTGACTAATATTTGTTCAATAATCTTGTCAGCTTCAAGTTTGTTTTCTATGAAATAAATTTCTAATTTTGCTTTAATTAAATCCGTTATGAAATCCTGAATAAATTTATTATTAATGGCTTTTTTAGTTTGGTTCTCATAACTTGTTTCTGTAGAGAATGAATTTACAATAATAACTAAACTATCTTGCACATCAATAAAGGAAATTTTCTTCTCTCCCTTTTGATACTTGTTTTCATCTTTTATGTATTTATCAATTTGATAGACAAAGGCATTTCTAACAGCTTTATCAGGCGCACCACCATATTCCAGGAAACTAGAGTTATGATAGTACTCTAGCAAATTCACTTCATTGTTGAAAGAAAAAACCAATTCAACTTTAACCTTATAATCTGCCTTGTCTTCACGGTCACGACCTCGACCTTCATCTGTTAAATAGATTTCATCTGTAAAGTTTTTACCATCATTAACTTCAGTAATGTAATCCACAATACCTTTTTCATAAATATATTCAAAATGTTCATCTGATGCTTCATCATATAATTTGAATAAAACACCAGGATTAACAATGGATTGTTTCTTTAAAACATTTTGATAAAAAGATAATGGTATATCAATCTCAGTAAACACCTCTAAATCCGGTTTCCATTTTTGAATAGTACCTGATGGATGATCACATGGTTCTTTCTGCAGTTGGCCCTTGTTTTTACCTTTTTCAAAGTTAATTTCAAATCTGTAACCATCTTTATATACAACAACATCCATATATTCAGAACTGTATTGAGTAGCACAGGCGCCAAGACCATTTAACCCCAAACTAAACTCATAGTTTTCACCTGAGTTGTTGTTGTATTTGCCACCAGCATAGAGTTCGCAATATACCAGTTTCCAATTGTATTTCTTTTCATTTTCATTGTAATCTAGAGGAATCCCTCTACCATAATCTTTTACAGTAATTGAATAGTCTGCATGACGTATAACTTCAATTAACTTACCATAACCTTCACGAGCTTCATCAATAGAATTTGAAAGTATCTCAAAAAAAGAGTGCTGACATCCTTCTAGACCATCAGAACCGAATATAACAGCAGGACGCTTTCTTACACGATCTGCACCTTTTAATGCGGATATACTTTCATTCCCATACGAATTTTTCTTCTTAACCATTAAATACACCTCATCCTAACCATTGCGTATAAACGCTACTCTTATTTTACATGATTTCTTAAATTAAATCAACAAGTGGTGCCAAACGTACGTTCTATTACCATATCTTGTATAAATACAATCATGATATTACAATGATTTATAATTCTAAATGAAACAAATCACGAAAAAAAAAAGAAATTATGTTTGCATCACACCTACAGTTGTGTTATACTCGTAAAAATATTTAAGCAACCGGAGCACAAGTGTCCGTTATAGACGGACAAGGAGGTCTTTATATGGATAAAAAATATATTTTGGTCGATAAATCCGTTTTACCAGAAGTCTTTGAGAAAGTGATTGAAGCAAAAGAAATGATGAAAGCTGATGAAACTTTAGGGGTCTCAAAAGTAGTTTCTATGGTTGGAATTTCGAGAAGTACTTATTATAAATATCATGATAAGGTCTTTCCACTCATTCAAAGTCAAGTAGAAAGAAAAGCAACCATTAACATGATTCTTTCACATAAATCCGGGACGTTGTCCACCTTGCTGAGATCTATAGCTGAGTTCGACGGCAATGTCTTGACCATTAGTCAAGATGCCCCCGTCAATAATGCAGCAAATGTAACCATTACCTTTGATATCAGTAATTTAAACAAACCTTTAGACCAATTAATGCAATCAATCAAAGGCATTAGTGGTGTTACTAAACTTAGACTCATTGGTGTAGAATAGGAGGCTTTTATGAAATCAGTTGCAATACTTGGACACGGAACAGTAGGTTCAGGTGTTTATGAAATAATTGAACAAAACAACAAATACATGTTAAAGACTTATGATGAATTTATTAATGTCAGTCATATACTCGTTAGAAACCCAGAAAACCATAAGGACATCAAATCTTCTTTATTAACAACTGATTTTGACGCTATTCTGTCTTCAGATTGTGATATCGTTATAGAAGCCATGGGGGGCATTCATCCTGCTTACGATTATATCCGAAGATCTTTAGAACATAGAAAGCATGTAATTACTGCAAATAAAGATTTAATTGCTGAACATGGTAGCGAACTCTTGGAAATTGCCTATAATTACAATGTTACCTTGAACTACGAAGCAGCAGTTGGAGGTGGCATACCTGTCATTAAAACCATTAGAGAAAGCTTGTCTGCTCATCGTTTAAATAGTATTACTGGTATTCTTAATGGAACCACAAACTATATTTTATCTAAGATGCATGAAGAAAACATCTCTTATGATGAAGCACTAAAAGGAGCTCAGGAAGCAGGTTTTGCAGAAATGGATCCTTCTGCAGATGTCTTAGGTTTTGATGCTGCGAGAAAACTATCGATTTTAACTCAACTATCAACAGGTAAACAATTGAAAGTTAAGGATGTACTCATTGAAGGCATTACGAATTTAGATGATAAAGATATTTCAACAGCTAGAAAACTAGGTTACAAGATAAAGTTGATTTCAAAATTAATACGATATGAGCATTGTCTACACGCCTTTGTCAAACCTGCCTATGTGAGATCTACAAGTCAGCTAGGTTTAATCAACAACGAATACAACACAGTCGTTTTAGATTTAGGTCAAATTGGTCAAATGACTTTTTCTGGTAAAGGTGCGGGTAAATTCCCTACTGGTAGTGCAATCTATGGTGATATTTTAGATATTCTATTAAATGACAAGCATCAGACAAAAAAACCATTGGTGCCAACGAAAATATGTCATTATGCCCAAGGTTATAATGATTGGTTAGTCAGATTATATAGTTTAAATCATCCTATTGACTTAGAAAAGGTTTTTAAATTTTTTAATCAAGGCAATGTACAAATTGAAGATTTTACAGATCCACATGATTTAGCTTTTACAATACAAGGCATGTCTGAAACAAATCTAATTGATTCCATTAAAAAATTGCAAAATCTCAACATAATTTCTGTTTCTAAATATTTCATGATTTTAGAATAGAGATGACTCAGTTGATTGATTTTCCTTCCAACTTATGAAAATTCTTGGAATTTTCAATTTGAAAAAGAAAGTTAAAAACTTTCTTTCTTTTTTTAAAGAAAAAACGGTTCTTCACGAACCGTTTTTCACGTAATCAAAGCCAAGAGTAAAGGCCTTTTTATTCATGTCAAGGGCTTTTTTTGGCACTCTTTCTTGTATAACATCCATCCATATTTTATCATCAATGGATAATTTAGAAGCTAACATACCTAATATAATAGTATTCGCAACCATTTTGTTCCCAAGTTTTACACTTTCATCTGTTGCATTAAGGGCATAGGATTCATAGGTTTCAAGCATCTTCTCAATAGCTTCACTGGGATAATCAGCCTTTTCAAAAACAACATCACTTGGATATATAATCTTATTGTTCATTAGTATAACACCTTGATTATTTAACATGTTTTTATACCGAAAACCTTCTAAAGGTTCCATTGCTAGTAAAAAATCTGCTTCTCCAGGAATAATATTAGGTGAATAAACCTTCTCTCCCATTCTAATATTGGCCCAAACTCTGCCACCTCGTTGAGATAATCCAATGACATCATTGGTTTTAACATCATAACCAGCTCTTCTTGCCACTTCAGAAATGATACCAGAAGTCAAAACCAAACCTTGACCTCCTACACCACAAATCATTATATTAATCATGATTTCACCTCATTCCTCTCTGTAACAAGTTTTATGGCACCTACTGGGCAAACTTGAGCACAAATACCACAACCCACACACATATCTTCATCAATTGAGGATTTTAGTTTTGCAATACCATCGTACTGTTTCATCTTTAAAGGAGGACAATTGGTTTTAATACACGTTCTGCAACCAATGCAAACTTCTGGATCTACATAATAAGGTGTTTTCTTGACCTTATACTTTAAAGCACATTGTCCTTTTGCAATCACAATAGAAATTCCATTAAAAGCAATTTCTTCATCAATGATTTGTTTCGTCTTCTTATAATCATATTGATCGACTTCTATAACCCTTTTGAATCCAATGGTTTCAAGTAATGATTTTATATCAATGTGCAAGTCATCATTGTTGTTAAAAGTCCCTGAACCACCGTTATGTTGACCTCCTGTCATGGCAGTCGTTCTATTATCCAATATTAAGAAAGTCATATTCTCAAAATCTTTTTGTTGATGAAGCAAGTTAATAAACCCAGGAATACCTGAATGGAAGAAGGTACCATCACCAATGAGTGATACAATGGGTTCGTCAGGTTGGCCTAAACCCATTGCCTTTTTAATGCCTTTTGTTATGCCTACTGATGCACCCATGGAAATTATGCTATGAGATATTTCTGTAGGTGATAAAACCCCTAGAGAATAACAACCAATATCACCAATAACCATTTTTGCTTTGGATTTCTTTAAAATATCAAAAATCGGTCTATGTGGACAACCTGCACAAAATAGTGGTAATCGATTAACAGTTTCCAAAGTCATATTGTTAGATTTCTTTTGACCTGTTACCAAACCGGCCTCTAAAAGACCATTGTAAATCAATTGACTGTCTAATTCTCCTGTGAAAGAGAAAAACTTTTTACCTTCACATGGAATGCCCATTAATATCAATTCATGTTCAAGAAATGGCATCATTTCCTCAATGACAATCAAGCGTTTATAGTTCTTACTCAATTCTGTCAAATATTTTTTCGGTAAAGGATAAATCATACCTAACTTTAGTACATCCAGCTTCAAATTCAGTTCTTTCAAATGATTATAAACTAAACCAGAAGTGATAATGAGGGTTTCATTACCATGTTCTTCTAAAACATTAAAGGTGTTTTCTTCATTATAATCAGCTAATTTTTCTAAACGCTCTTTCATGAAAAACTGTGCTTTATTAGAGTTAGGCGGAATCATACAATACTTATCATCTTTAACAAAGACAGATTTGGCATTTTCTTCTCTTTCACCTAAATTTAAAATTGATCTTGCATGACAAAGTCTACTGGTAATTCTTATCATAACCGGTGTTTCAAAGGTTTCTGAAAGTTCGAAGGCTGCCTTTGTAAAATCCTTTGCTTCTTGTGCATCTGAAGGATCCAGAATAGGCATATTTGCAAATTTTGCAAACAACCTGTTGTCCTGTTCATTTTGAGAACTCTTTAATCCTGGATCATCTCCAGTGATCAAGACAAAACCACCATTAGTAGGTGTTTCTGTAAAGGTCATTAATGGATCTGCTGCAATGTTCATACCAACATGCTTCATGGATACCATGGATCTGACTCCTGCAAAAGAACCTCCGATAGCCACTTCCAAGGCAACTTTCTCATTTGTTGAGAATTCTGCATAAACTCCCTCATAGGCCTTGCAAGCTTCAATAATTTGTACCGTTGGTGATCCTGGATAACTTGTAGCAATTTTGCCACCTGCTTCATAAAAACCTCGTGCAATGGCTTCATTTCCTGTTAAAATATCTTGTTTCACTTTGCCTCCTTTCATTCCATTTCCATTATAGCCATAAATGAACATAAATTCTATACTATTTCGGTACAATTTCTTTTTTATTCATAAGAATGATAAAAACCGATAAAACCAATGTTGATAATATCGCTACCATTTTAAAAGCACCATGTAAGCCAATCAAATCTCCTAATTTCCCTACAATGGGGAAAATAATAATCATAAAAAAGCTAAATATCATACTTTGAAAAGATAAAATCGTTGCGCGCTTATCACTTGGGATTGACTTGTTGATAAAATCACTCATAGTTACAAACATTACCCCTTCAGCACCAGCTAAAAGAACAAATGCTATAAAAGTAATTGACTTTATGGTCATACCCCAAAATCCTACTATTGCAACAAAGGAAACCATAATAATCAATTTATTTAAAGTAAAAATCTTTTCCAATTTATAAGTTTGTGTTGCCATAACAGCGGCTACTCCAGCTCCAACAGCCAAAATTATACCTATTTCAAATTCGCTTTTACCTTCTAATTTAAGATAATTCTGAATATAGAAGAATATGGTTACATAAAAGGTTGAAAAAAGCTCTAAGGAAAGAATACGTTCCATTAAGGTTACATTTTTAAACATCACTTTAAAGCTGTCAGTAATCTGAGAAATAAAGGTATCCCAAATCTTTGTTTTCTTCTCAACTTTTCCAATGGTCGGCTCTTGGAAAGTCAAAGCTTGAATAATACTAATCATCCCAACGACAAAGGCAAGCTCATATACATATAAATAGGAAATAGTTGCCAGATAACCACCTAGAAGCAATGATACCGTTTTTGTCATTTGATAAAACAGTTCATTTCTTCCACAAACTTTCATATACTCTGTTTCAATACCAATTTCCTTCATGCTGTCATAAACTAAGGCATCACCGGCTCCAGATTCCAAGTTGTTGCTTAATGCTGTAAAAAAGAAACTGATGCCAAAGGCAAAGACATTTTGCCCTAATATCATAATCAATGTGCCTACAACACTGGCTACACGACCGAGTACTCTACTTGTTTTTCGACCATACAAATCAGCAATGACCCCTGTTGGTATTTCCATTGAAAAGGATGAAATATGATATACCGTTTCCATAAGTCCTATTTCAAATAAATTTAATCCTTTATAAGCTAAAAATAGCATCCAAATCCCATTGGTTAAGTCAAAACGACTAATCAAAACAAACAAGTAATTTTTCTTTATATTCTGCTTTAAATTTTTCATAATTCCTCCAATTTTTCCACTAAAAAAACCTCTATAAACATATAGAGGTTTACCTTAGCAGTTTCCATAATTTTCCTGCATCAAGTTAAACCTCCCCTATCAGCAGAAAAATCACCTGTTTTTCCAAACAGGGATGCAGGCATTGTATTTAAAATGATACTATAAAATAATTGATCTTTCATAACCCACCTCTAGAATATCATAGCATGTAAAATTCTTTAAGACAATGCTATTCTCTATAGCGTACAAGCTCAATGTACATGTTACCATCTTTTAAAGTCACACTAGCTTCATCGATCATCGTTCCTATTACCGTTAACTCAGCATCTCCATCAGATTCGCCCACCAATTGCCAGTAATATTCCTCTACTTCATGTTGTCTTTGAACATCGAAACAAGCAGAAAATTCTTGTACATCTTCAGCTGTATAGGTTGTTCTGTAATCAACAATCGAAATAACCGTTCTGTCTTTTTCTCTTTTTATTTTAAAATCAACTTCATTGGTATCTTCTTTCAGTAATAAAGTTGTTAATTCATCAACAATTCTACAAATTTTCTTAACTTCATGTCTCATATCAATCACCCTTCTTGAAAGCATCTAAAACTGGAATCAGAATACCAGCCACCAGACCACCTGAAAATCCATTGTTATAAAGATTGATACCCCCATGTACCATCCCAATATTCATTACAATAACCAAATGTAAAACACCTGCCAAAAACCCTGCTACCGGTCCATAAGAACCAGCAATAGGTGCAACCGTTGTAGAAAATAGAATTGCCATAATCACCGTCGTTTGTGAAAGATCCATGCCTAGCACAAAAGCCGTTGCCATAACCCCTAACATGATAGGGATACAATTCTTAAAATGCTTACCTAATGCAGAGAAACCTACAACCGTAAAAATACTCGCAAGTATAGGACCATTAATAACACCACCAAGTATGGTGACAAGCAGCACTGTAAATATACCCATACTCCCCATATTCACAAAGGTAATACCATGTCCAACTAAGAATGGAAAATCTGTTACCATTCTGCCTTTGTACTTAAATATGTAACCATATTGCTTATATGATTTCGGATTGATGTATAAGCCTAAAACTATCAAACCTAAAAACAATACCATTAACAAAATTTTAATCGATAAATCAGAATCAGTATAAATAATAGATACAGGTTCTATTTCCTTATCAATGGCTCTAAGAATACTGGCAAACAAGGTGCCAATTATGCCAGCAGTAAAACCGATGTTGTATAGATTATGACCGTCATGAAATTTTACCATGTGTGCAGCAATTGGTGTGATGGTAAAACCAATCAAAACCCCTACCGAAAAACCCAATGTAAAACCAAGTACTGTTGGGAACAAGTCTGCAAACATAATCTGAGAAATAATAGGACTTAAACCCGTTGAAAACATAATCACTGCAATAACATCTCGCATATGAATTTTTTGAGACTTTGCATACAACCATCCTCCTATATATAAAGGAAAGATATTAATCAAGTTTTTACCTAAAAAAGCAAATCCCAACATGGTGAGAAATGCAGCTATGAGTAATCCATTGATTTTCATTTTAAATCGATTCAACAGAAATAGATTCATGAAACCGATCAATGCAGCATTTAAAAATGCAGCACCAATGCCACCTAAAGCTAGAAAATCTGTAATCAGGATTGTCGGCGATAGATGAATGGTCCATAAGCCATCCAATAATGCATCTCTATTTAGAAATGCAAAAAAAAGAAAAGCGATTGGAAAAGCAGATAAAATCCATAAAAGCTGCTTTTTATGTATTTCTTTTTCAACTATTTTTTTTCTTAATACCATAGTCACCTCACATATAAATCACATTATAACACAAGTTCAGTAATGAAGTAACATGAAATCCTATAATCTTTCTGGTCTCTTTCTTTAGGGACCATTGTCTCTATCTCTCTAAAATTAGTTGCATTAGCTACTAATATATTCTAATATGAATGTACAAACGAAAAGGCAAACCATGTGAAAGCATGGGACGCAAAACTAGAGGGCCTTACTTTTTAAGTTGGCAGCCAGTTACCGAAAAAAGTGATTTATGAATCTTTTGCGGTAGCAAGAGATTTTTTTCTTTTTCGGGCAATATTCCAAGGAGGACTAAATATGAAAAAATTATTAGGTTTATTGCTTGCAACCGTTCTTGTTTTATCAATGAGCATTACGGTTTTTGCAGAGGAAACATTAAGCTTAGAGGAGCAAATTGCCGCATTGGAGGCTGACATCGCTACATATGAGGCAGCGCTAGTTTCCGAAGATCCAGTTTTAACAGATGAAGAGAAAGCTGCGACTCAAACATTAATAGACGAAGCAATTGCTAATCTTACAGCACTACTTGAATCAATTGAAGTTCCCACTGAAGAAGAAATGTTAGCTTCAATGGATGCAGCAGAAGCAAATATTGCTGAGTTAACAGCACAATTAGAAGATGAAACTTTGACGGAAGAGCAAATTCAAGCTATCAATGTTCAAATTGCAGCTTTACAAGCAGATTTGGAAGCTATAAAAGCTGATTACGATGTACTTTATCCTGTTAACGAAGAAGTAACTTTAGAAGATGAAATCGCTGAATTAGTATCTCATATTGATACCTTAAAACTTCAACTTCAAGATGAAACTTTAACTGAAGAAGAAATTGCTGCAATAGAAGCAGAATTAGAAGCTCAAAATGCATTATTAGCAGAAAAAGAAGATGCTTTCGAAGCAATTCAAGCTGCTGAAATTGCAGAAGAAATCGCTGCTTTACAAGCTGAAATGGATGGCTATATAGAAGCATTAGCTTCAACTGAGTTAACAGACGAAGAAAAAGCAACCCTTCAAGAAAAAATTGATGCTTTACAAGCACAAATTGATGCTCTGGAAGCAACTCTTGATGACAATGAAGTAGAATTAGACGATCATCCATTAGCTGAAAGATTCATGTATGCTGAGAAGTTCGGTATTACACCTGGTAAAATGAATTTAATCGAAAGATTAAGAAATAGAGCTCAAGATGAAGCCTTTGATATGGAAAAATATGCTGACGCTAGTGTAAAAGAGATCATGGGTGAAATGAAAGCATTACATCAAGGTGAAAAAGAAGAGAAAAAAGAAAGTAAAGATAAAGAAAAATCAAATAAATCAAAGAAATCAAAGAAATCTAGAAGTGATGACTAATCATCGCTCTAAGATAAATAACTTCTTTTCATAAGCTAACCCGCGTATATACGCGGGTTTTGCTTTAAATGGAGTGATCCAATTTTAGTTTTATCATAGCTGCAACTCTGAGATTATCAAGATCATAGTGCTGATTTAATTTTCTTAAGGCATAGATAAATTTAATGGTATGTGGATGATGACATGCCTTTACAAATTCAACGATTCTATCCCATTCCCAAACTTCATTTATATTCAAATCATGATAATCTTCTTCTGTAATTCGAAGTAATACCCTTAAGGTACTCACCATGTAAACATCAATAACATGAGTGAAATGATCAAAATATGCCCTTAAAGACAACAAGGCTTCGAATCCTGTTAAAGTGTGCAAAACAATGAAGGATCCGGTTTTAATGTATAATTGAAGTAAACCGTCTAATATGGCTTCAATTTTATGATTAATGTTACCTTCCAAATAAAACAGTCCCTGACGTTCCAAGATATAACGAGAAATCTCGTCATCAAGTTGTTCTGGCAAAATGATATCACCATTAAACTCAATGGCTTCATAACTACATGCTAATGAGGCTAATGCCCTTGCTAATTCATCATCATCTTTTAAGAGGACGGCATAATGAACACGAATCAAACCATGATACAATGCTGAGCTTATACCAAGAAGTAGATAATTCAACGTATCACTAACGACTTGCTCCTGAGTACTGACACTAAGACTATGCTTAAAGTATGAAACATAAGCTTCATAATACTCTCTTTCACCTAAATGATCATGGATATGATGAACTTCTCTTGGAGAATGTACAAGTTGTAATGTAATTTCTGACAAATAAGCTTTCGTAAAACTTCTTATTTGTTCTTCCTCTGCGCCTAAAAAATAGAGTGCACATTGTGCCATTGGTAAATGATTTGAGTATCCAGGTCCATAGAATGGCCAATATGCTCCATCTTCTTGAATAATATGCGAAATATTCATAAGAACCTCCCAGTATATGGATACCCAATACACCCCATTATAATCAGCTTTTTACTTGCTGCGAAAAGCTAATTCTTCTATGATTTCTTCTATTGTCAGCCCTTCTTGACGCATTAAAACCAATCCATGAAAAACTAAATCCGCGATTTCATAAATCATAGCCTTTTTATCATTGGCCATGGCAGCAATCACCACTTCAGTTGCCTCTTCTCCAATCTTCTTTAATATCTTTTCTTTTCCCTCGTTAAAAAGATACGAAGTGTAGGATTGCTTTGAAGGGTTGCTGTACCTTTCATCAATTACTGTAATTAAATCCTGTAGCTCGAAGGCTTTGTGTTCTGATTTGAGAACAGTTTGATAAAAGCATGATCTATTCCCGGTGTGACATGCAGCACCTTTTTGGACAACTTTCGCCAGTAAAGCATCCTGATCACAATCTAGTGTCAAACTGATAAGGGTTTGTGTATTGCCTGATGTTTCACCTTTTTTCCATAATACCTCTCTACTTCTTGAGTAATAATACAATTCTCCAGACTCTAAAGTTTTATCATAAGCTTCTTGATTCATATAGGATAAAATAAGGACTTCATTAGAATAATAATCTTGTGTGACAACAGGTATTAAACCATTCTTTTCAAATTTTAATTTCATAATAACCTCACAGGGATGTTCAATCCGGCTAAATATTCTTTTAAATCTACAATGTCTAGTTTTTTTGAATGAAAGATAGAAGCCGCCAATGCACCATCAACATTTGTCCTTTGAAAAACATTTTTAAAATCCTCTTTACTTCCTGCACCTCCTGATGCAATTACAGGTACATTGACTTTTGACGTAATGAGATTTAGTAATTCCAAATCATATCCTTGAAGCATGCCATCTTCATCAATGCTGTTAAGTACCAATTCACCAGCACCTCTTATTACAGCTTCTTTCGCCCATTTTCCAGCTTCCCAGTCTGTTTCATTTCTGCCACCTTGAGTAAATACTTTAAACTCTCCCTTAATTCTTTTAACATCCATAGAAACCACAACACATTGATTGCCATATTTTTTTGAGGCTTCTTGAATTAAGAGAGGATGATCAATGGCACTTGAATTAATAGAAACCTTATCTGCTCCTGCTTTTAACACAAGATCAAAATCTTCCAAAGTTTTAATGCCACCACCAACGGTAAAAGGAATGTTGATTTTTTCTGCAACCTGTTTAATAAAATCATAATCACTTTTTCTTTTTTCATAGGATGCAGTAATATCATAAAACACGAGTTCATCAGCACCTGAAGCAGCGTAATATTCAGCTAATGCAACAGGACATCCCACATCTCTTATATTTTCAAACTTTATGCCTTTCACTACACGTCCAGACCGCACATCCAGACAAGGAATAATTCGCTTTTTTAACATAATATGCCTCCAACGAGTTTGATATGATTTTCGTATAATGCTTTTCCAACGATCATGCCAAAAACCCCAATCTGCTCTAATTGTTTCACATCTTCTGAGGACGATATGCCGCCAGAGGCAACAACTTCCAAGCCCTTTCTTTTTACTAATTTTTCATACATCTTAAAATTAGGTCCACTTAACATACCATCTCTTAAAATGTCAGTATAAATAATTCTTTTAAGTCCAATGGCCATAAGTTGTGTCAAGAGTACATCCATTGATAAATTCACTTGCTCTAACCAACCTTCTACAGAAAGCTCTCCTTTTCTTGCATCTAAAGCTATAGCTATTTGGTTGGGATACTTTTGATTTAAAGTTTTAACCATTTCAAAGTCTTTAATCGCCGCAGTGCCAAGAACAATGGTTTTTGCACCATTTTTTAAGTAGGATTCTGCTATAGAAAGATTTCTAATCCCACCACCTATTTGAATATTAATCTTCTTTTTAAGAAGTTCCAGTATCAAATTTTGATTGTCCCCCATTTGTTTGGCACCATTTAAGTCCACAACATGTAAGTCTGTTGCACCATTTTCTATAAACTTGTCTATTAATGTCAAAGGATCTCCATATACCTTTACCTTATTAAAGTCTCCTTTTAACAGCCTTACCCCTTGCCCATTGTAAATATCAATTGCTGGATAATATTTCATTTTTAAACTCCTTGATTTTCTCTAAGATCAAAGCACCAAAACTTCCACTTTTTTCAGGATGAAATTGAAAGCCCATTACATTATCTTTCCTTACGATTGCAGGGACTGAAACATGATAGTCTACTGTTGCAACAACACAATCTTCTGCATTTGACAAGTAATAGGAATGAACAAAATACACATCCTTTCCATCATAAAAAGCATCACCTTTTAAATCATTCCATCCCATATGAGGGATTTTAAAATCTCCTTGAAAGGGAACTATATCTCCTTTTAAAATACCTAACCCTTTAAAGTATCCCTTTTCATAGGATGCATCAAATAATAACTGCATACCCAGACAAATACCAATTAACGGCTTACCTTTTTTTACATGTCTAATCAAAACTTGATCAAAATTTTCTTTCTCGAGCATCTTTATTGCATCTTCAAAGGCACCTACTCCTGGTAAAATAATACATTCTGCTTCATTTAGCACAGCGAGGTCATTTGAGATAATAAGTTCCTCATTGCCTCTCTTGAACCAATTTTCCAAAGATTTAATATTTCCTAGTCCATAATCTAAGATAACATTCATACTAAAACTCCTTTTGTAGAGAAGACATCATTACCTATTAATCCACAACCCTCTTTTAAAGCCATGCCAAATCCTTTAAAAAGGGATTCAGCCTTATGATGATCATTCTCACCATAAAGAATTCTCATGTGAAGGTTCATTTGGGCTTTGTAACTTAAACTTTTAAAGAACTCTTTAATAGTCTGCACATCCAAAGTGCCCAAATCCATTCGAAGGAAATCACAATCATAAACAAATACTGGTCTGCCCGAAAAATCTAGAACGACTTGACTTAAGGTTTCATCCATTGGCATGAAACACTGACCATAACGCTTAATCCCCCTTCGGTCTCCTAAAACCTCACTAACTGCATTCCCAATGACAATCCCAATATCTTCTACAGTATGGTGACAATCTACTTGCAAATCCCCTTTGACTTCAAGTTCCAAATCCAGCTGACCATAAAAACACATCAAGGTTAACATATGATCTAAAAATCCAATGCCTGTTTTAATCTTACTTTGACCAGTACCATCCATGTTGAGGATACATTTGATTGCCGTTTCCTTGGTGATTCTCTCAACTTGCACAGTTCTTTTCATATGGGACCTCCTTCTGAAGAATCTCACTTAAAGTATCCATGAAGATCTTATTTTCATCTTCATTAGAGACGGTTACGCGATAGCTTTGATTCTCAAAACCTCGAATTAGAATATTCTTCTTATATAACAAAATATCTAAAGGTAATTCAGAGGTTATAAAAATGAAATTTCCATAGGACTTATAAACTTTTATTGGCATTTTGTTTAAAATCCTTTCCATTTTTTCTCGTTGCTCGATGGTTTTTTTCACAGAATCCATCACTTGATCCCTTTGGTTTAAGATTTCTAGAGCAATCCATTGAGACATACTATTAAGATTGTAAGGTGATTTTGCTTTAAGCATTTCATTGATTCTCACAAAATTTGATAACCCATAACCAACTCTAGCCCCTGCAATTCCCCAAGCCTTTGAAAATGTTTTTAAGATAATCAGATTGTCATATTGACTAAGTCGATTCACCATAGAACCTTCAGAAAACTCCATGTAAGCTTCATCAATTACAACAATGCCATTTGTATTCTTAATAATCCTTTCCAAATCATACTTTTTAATCAACTGACCGGTTGGATTATTGGGATTGCAAATAAATACAACTTTCGGCTTTTCGCTTTGAATTTGTTCTATGAAAAAATCTACATCCAACATAAAATCTTGAGTTGGAATTCCAATATAAACGCCATTGTACATCTCTGTATACTGCTTATACATTACAAAAGTAGGTTCAAAGGACATTACTTTTTCCTTCGGATTTAAATAAGTCTTTAGAATCAGTTCAATAATTTCTGATGAGCCATTACCAACAATCACTTCTTCTTTATTGAGTTGATTGTATAGGGCAATTTTTTCCTTTAACTTTAAAGCTAAATTATCTGGATAACGATTCAGTGCAACCTCTTCCATATTGAAAGAAATAATCTCATTGGATTCGTTGGCATTCATTAAAATCATGTTATTGTTTTGAGTTGCTTTATACTCTGTCATATCCTTTATAATCTTACGTTGATACATTATTTCCTCCTTATTCTAATAGCTTCTCCATGTCCATAAAGACCTTCATCCAACGCAATGGTGATGATATCTCCAGAAGCCTCCAGTAATTTTTCCTTGGTATATTTAATAATGGATGTCCGTTTCATAAAATCCATTACATTAAGTGGCGAACTGAACTTAGCTGTACCGCTTGTGGGGAGCGTGTGATTCGGTCCTGCATAATAATCCCCTAATGCTTCTGGCGTGTAGTTTCCTAAGAAGATTGCACCAGCTGACTCAACTTCTTCTGCGATCTTATCAGCATTTAACATCATAATTTCCAAATGTTCTGGTGCAATATCATTGGCTAATTCAATCATATCTTTCACATTTTCCACATAAACCAAAGCCCCTTGATTCGTGAAAGACTTTATAATGATTTCTTTTCGTTGATGCCTTTCTACTTGCTTCATAATTGCTTCCTTCACTTGATTTAACAACGCCTCAGAAGATGAAACCAAGAGAGAGGTTGCATTTTCATCATGCTCAGCTTGAGCAATCATATCAGCTGCTACAAATTCCGGATTTGCTGAATCATCAGCTAAAATCATGATTTCACTTGGACCTGCAATCATATCTATTCCGACCTTCTCTGATAAAATTTTCTTAGCTAAGGCCACATAGGCATTTCCTGGACCAACTATTTTTTTAACAGGTGAAATTGTTTCTGTTCCAAGAGCTAAAGCAGCAATACTTTGAGCACCACCAACTTTATAGATTTCATGAATCCCAACGAGGGATGCTGCTACAAGGACGGAAGGTTTTAATTTACCTTCAGCATTGGGAGGTGAAACCATTACTAGCCGTTTAACACCAGCAATTTTCCCTGGAATGCCATTCATTAAGACTGTTGATGGATAAGCTGCCTTTCCACCTGGCACATAAATGCCCACACTCTGTAGTGGTGAAATTCTCTCTTTTAGAAAACAATTGTCTTTTTCAATCAAAGCCCCTCTCGGCATTTGCAGCTTATGATAAGCCTCTATGTTGTCTTTAGCATTTTTCAAAGCTTTCAATAAAGGATCTGGGATTAACTTAAAAGCCTCTTGAATCTCCTCTTCTGAAACTCTTAAAGCATCAAGTTTGCATAAATCCCACTGTTTTGTGTAAAGCTTTAAAGCCTCATCACCATTCAAATCAACGTTTTGAATAATGCCTTTAACTTCCTTTTCATACTGCCATAAATCAAAAGTATTAAGTTTTTTCTGTTTTAAGTAAAGCTCTTTGCTTTCATATATCCTAATCATGACTTAAGGCCTCCACTAAATCTGAAAGTTCACTTTGTAAAAACCTATAACTCGACGGATTGCAGATCAATCGGGCTGAAACATCACACAAATCTTTAATAATTTCTAAATCATTGGCCTGAAGTGTTTTTCCTGTTTCAACTAGATCAACTATACAATCCGAAAGACCAGCTTTCGGAGCCAACTCTACAGAACCTTGCAAGGGTATGATTTCAATGTTTTGTTCATTAAGATATTGTCTAGTCACATTTGGATATTTGGTTGCCACTCTTAAGCAGGATTTTCCCATAACGTCAGTATCTTTTGGTGCTGCAATTGAAAACCTACAGATTCCAAACTTTAAATCCAAAAGTTCATATACGCCATAATTGCCTTCCATGACAACATCACTTCCGACAACTCCTAAATCTGCTTTCCCGTTTCTCACATAAACAATAACATCAGAAGGTTTTAAGAGTAGTAACTCATAATCTTTCGTTGTAAAGATCAGCTTTCTTGAATTTAAGTCTACAGATTTCAAAAGTCCAATCTCTTGAAATTTTAAAAGAGCATCCTCCCCTAATCGTCCTTTAGCTAAAGCTATTTTCATTTAAAGTTCCTCCTATCCATCGATCAACCTCCAACGAAAAGCCTACTGCTGGAAATGATTTGCCATAAATTGTGCTTAATCGATCATATCTTCCACCTTTAAGAACCGGTTCATTAACACCTTTTTTGTATGCTGTGTATATGATTCCTTCATAGTATTCAAACTCAGAGATCAAACTTAAATCTACGACTATTTGGTCTTTAAATATTTCCTTTATTTGATTCAATTGAGATGCTATAAGGTTCAAGCTCGCATCCTCTAGGTCCTTAAAATAATCAGCTATGGGATATGCTTTTGGACTTAGAATCATTTGAAATTTAGAATAAATGACATCATCTACATCTTTAGTTCTTAATAAAGTTAAAACCATAGTCTTTTGCTTGTGATAAACCAGTTGATATAGTTCTTCTCTTTCTTGAGGATTTAGATTTAATGTTTTCATCAAGAACTCCATATAGCCTGTATGCCCGATCACAAAAATGGTTTCCTCATGATCAACAATTGATCTAGCCATCGTTAGTATTTCAAGATCCGCTTCAAAGCTTGAATGATTTAAAAGCTCCGCACCAATTTGTCTTCTTTCTTGATGAAAGTGATTATAATCAAATACCATAGCGTCATAGCAAAGTCTTACAGGATCACTTTTTATCATTTCGGAAAAGGTATCCATAATATTCATGGTAATATCTGGTCTTAACAAAGCGACTTCACCATTCTTTTTAAAAACCTTTATGGTACTGTTTTTTTCTGTACGCCCCTGACATTTCAAGTAGGTATCGTAATCTTCAAAGTAAGAAGGTTCAAAGAGCAAATAATTTCTTTTTTCCAGAATCCCTACAATTCGATTTCTTTCTTTGTTTTCTTTTCTCATGTGCTCTAAAAATAATTTCAATTGGGTCATAATCTATCCTTTCATCGAAAAAAAGTATAAAAAAAACCGTCACGCATCTACGTGACGGTTTTTAAGGTCATCATAGATACAAGCTCAATCTTTGTAAGCAAAGCAGAGCTTGTACCTATGAACCTAAATGTCCATTATACAAACTCTGAATCTATGATGATGATGAAATTGTCCTTTAAAATTTTTAAATTCTTTCATATCTTTCCTCCATTCAGGATTTGTTAGCAGTATAGCACGAGTTAATTTCACATGTCAACTATTATTTCGACGTTATTTTGACGTTTTAAGAAAATACTTCATTAATTCAGGACCTGATGCAAAGTAATTTCCTGTATTTTTACAAACTCTTTCATGATATGCATTTTCACCTTTTATGGCTTGAGTAGAATCATAAATCAAATAGGGCACTGGATCACTTGTGTGTGTTCTTAACCTTATTGGTGTTGGATGGTCGGGTAAAATCATCATTCTAAAATCCATATTTTGATGTTTCAATTGCTCTATTAAATAGCCTACTACATCTTTGTCTATGATTTCAACGGCTTTAATTTTATCTTCTAAAACACCTTGATGACTACATTCATCTGTGGCCTCTAAATGTAAATAAACAAAATCCTTATTATTTCTTAAAGCATTTATGCAAGCATTAGCTTTACCTTTAAAGTTTGTATGAAGAGTGCCAGTTGCTCCTTCCACATGAATAGATTCCATGCCTGCACATACACCTATGCCATGAATGAGATCCACTGCTGAAATCGTTGCAGCTTTTAAACCATATAATGTTTCAAAGTTATCCAGTAACGGTTTTTTACCTTCTCCCCAGACCCAAATACAATTGGCAGGATTTAAACCTTTTGCTCTTCTTGCTTCATTAATTGGATGATGATTTAAAATCTCATAACTTCTTCTAGTAAAATCTTCAATCCAAGCTGCACCTGTTGGCATATGATTTTCAAGGGTTTGATTTAAAAAATCATGTGGCGGTTTTAAGTCCAGATCTAAATGGCCTTCATGCCATACAATAATATTTCTGTAGCTTGTGCCTGCATGAAAAGAAATTTCTGAAGTTTCAAGTTCTGCTTTCAAATCAAGTAAAAGCATTCTTGCCTCCTCAGAGGTAATGTCCGAAGCACTATGGTCAACCATCAACTTGTCTTCAAATCTTTCATGATCAGAAACTGTGACTAAATTGCATCTAAAAATAACATCTGAAGGTAACATGTTCACACCAATATTGGCAGCTTCCAATGGGGATCTGCCTGTATGATATTGATAAGGATCATATCCCATTATGGACAAGTTAGCCACATCACTGCCAGGTGGCATATTTTTCGGAACAGTCTGTACCATACCGAGTTCAGATACTTGAGCCAGTTCATCCATATGTTTGATATTGGCATATTCCAGAGGTGTTTTATTATCAAGGCTTTCAATCACTTCATCTGCCATACCATCTATTAAAACAACTATATATTTCATATTTCACCTCAAAATCGTTTCAATTGTATTTTTTATAGAGATTTTGCTGATGACATGAGGATGAAGTACCTCTGCCTCTGCTAAGCCCTGTACTGGTCTTGGAATCTCTAAACCTGTTTTATCATGTAAAACTTGAATTAGCTCAAAGTCATCGTCTAATAAAACTTTTGGATCAATGGCTTTAATTACATCTCGTGTAAATTTATAAGGACTTGCTGTAGAAGCAATCACTGTAAAAGTGGAGTCCTTTGTTTCCTCTTGATACTTCTCAAATACTTTTGCTGCAACTGCTGTATGGGTATCCATCACATAGGCATTCTCCTTATAACATGCATCAATCATATCTAACGTTTCTTTTTCTGTAGCATAGCCCCCATAAAAATCATCCATCTTTTTAAAGATTTCATCCTTCAAAGTATAAGATCCAAAAACTTTTAAATCTGTCATATGTTTTTTTACATTCGCCTGTACATAATGCAAGTATCTCTCTAAATTACTGGAAATCAGAATATCCATTGAAGGAGAATTTGTGACTTTGAAATTTCGATTCAAATCATAGGTTCCTGTTTGAATAAAATCTGTTAAAATATGATTCTCATTGGAAGCACAGATGAATGTCTTTATTGGCAAACCCATAGCTTTTGCATATTTTGCAGCTAAGATATTACCAAAATTGCCTGTTGGCACGACTACATTAATAGCATCACCCATTTGAATTTGATTGCATTTTACGGCATATAAATAACTATGAAAATAATAAACGATTTGAGGAATTAGTCGACCGATATTAATGGAATTTGCTGATGAAAAGCGATAGCCCATTCTTAAAAGTCTTGCCTTCAAGACTTCATCTGTGAAAACTTCCTTTACAGCAGACTGTGCATCATCAAAATTTCCTTTGATACCAAATACATAGGTGTTTTCACCGGCTTGAGTGATCATTTGTTGTTTTTGAATATCACTGATGCCTTCCGAGGGATAGAAAACGACCACTTTTGTTTGAGGCACATCTTGAAAACCTTCCAGAGCCGCTTTTCCAGTATCTCCTGAGGTCGCTGTTAAAACCACCAGCTCTTCTTTAATTCCCATTCTTTTAGCTGCTTTTGTCATAAGGTATGGCAATAGTGATAAAGCCATATCCTTAAAAGCTAATGTTTTTCCATGATAGAGTTCCATGACATTATAGCGCTGAATAGTTTTATACTTAACAACTTCTTCTGTTTTAAACTTTTCATCATAGGCTTTATAAATACTGGATTTAATTTCAGTCTCAGTAAAATCTGTTAAATATAATTTACAGATTTCAATTGCAAGATCCTGATAACTTAAACCCATTAAATCTTCTAGTTTAATTTGAGGAAAATTATCAGGCACATATAGTCCACCATCAGGTGCAATACCTTGAAGAATTGCTTCTGATGCTGATACTGTAATTTCTGGATTTCTGGTACTCTTGTACTTCATATTTCCTCCTGTCCGTCTAATAAAGACACCTGTGCTCTGATTAAGGTAAAATTTATTCATTGTAACATAGGGTCTTTACACTTTCAACTCGTTTTATGAAATAATTTGATAAAATGCATAAAAAAAATAACCCTTCGAAAATGGTTATTCTTTAAAGTACTTGTTAACAGTTTCATAGACGATCTGAGCTGTTAATCCCCATAAAGGACCGTGTTTGGTCTTATAGACATAAACCTCACGCAAAGAATCATTCCAAGTGTGATGATACCTTTTAGGCAGCTCTAAATCCTTCACAGGCATATATTCAATGAGATTGCCATCTTCATCGACTTCCGACGACATGGATCTAATTTTTATGTTATAGATTTCAGGTGCAGTTTCAACAAAATAATCAATAGAGATTGTAAAAACATACTCAACTTCATCTGGATTAATATCTAATGCCTCTAAATGCTCAAGGTGTATCACACCAAGAAAATTCTCGATATAAACATGGGAATGAAAAGTATCCAATTGAGCCAGAATTTCCACTTGTTCTTTTTTTATACCCAGCTCTTCACAGGTTTCTCTAATTGCTGTATCTTCAAAAGTTTTGTCTAAAGATTCATCAAAAGCACCACCTGGAAAACTGATTTCAGAACCTTGACGAATATGTTTTGCACGCTTTTGAAACAAGAAGTGATAATCCCCTTCCAGTTGAACAACAGCCACTAGCACACCAAAATTCTTAAGATTTTTTCTACCTAAAATATCTGGTTTTTCATTGATTCTTTTTATGATTGTCTCAAATTGTAGTTGATTCATATTTACTCCACTGTAAATTCATAAATAGTTCTCTGTCTGTAGGTTTCACCCTTCTTCAACAGGCATGAATTAAAATGATCATGATGCATACTATCTGGATCGTTTTGAAATTCTATGGCAAGACCCATGTGCTTCTCATCTCCTTTTAAAGGAAAATTGTAGGAATACAAGATGAGTGCATTTTGATCTGAATACATGGACATTTTTCTACCTGACTTTGGATCATATAAAGACGCTTTTAAGTGGTTGTCTTTTTTTAATCGCCAAGGATGATCATATCCATTGCCTTGAAGGATTTGTGGATGTGTGTCACCAATATCTTGACCGATTTTCTTTGGCATGTTGAAATCAAATGGTGTATTTTTCACAGACAACAGCTTCCCAGTTGGTATTGAGGTCTCATCTAACTCTAGAATTTCATCACTATTTATTAAGAGTTGATGATTTAATATTTGCGGTTCCTCACTTAAATTAAAATAACTGTGATTTGTAAGATTGACGTAAGTATCTTCTGAAGTCGTCGCTTCATAATCCAATATCAAAGCATTCTCATCTGTTAAAGTATAAGTGACTTTTACATCCAGCTTACCTGGGAATCCTTCTTCTAAATCCTCTGATTGACAACTTAAAACTAGTTGATTCTTATTTTCTTTGACTTGCCATATTTTTTTATCAAAGCCTTTTTGTCCACCATGTAAGGTGTTACCACGATCCCGTGTACTACTTTGATAAGCTCTCTCATTAATTTGAAATTCACCTTTATGAATTCGACCTGCTACTCGTCCTATGATCGCACCAAAATAAGCATTGTTATTTTCATAGGCTTCAAGGGTGTCAAACCCAAATATAATATTTTTAAACTTCCCATTTCTATCAGGTACTTGAATCTCATGAATAATGCCGCCTAAGTTCAGAACGGTTACAGAAAGTTGATTTTTATTTTTAAGGATATAAGTTTTAATCATTTGCGCGTCGAGTAGACAACGCTCGACATTCCCCCTCTCTATTTTCATAGTGAGGGAAATAGTCTAGTTGCCCCTCACAGAACCCAACGTG
>JAFGVN010000009.1 GCA_016937975.1 Clostridia bacterium | reverse complement strand
TATAAGCATTCAAATGCTCTTCCAATGTGCCATGCATCCCTTCTGGTGGTCTGTTTTCATAAGCATATTCTTCACTATGCTCTAACCATTTACCAAAGAGTGGCCATTCATGGAAATCGCCCATTTTAATGCAATGCGCCACATACATACCCCCTTCAAAGTGTTTTTTTACTAAAGGTGCTGTTACTTCAAGGTCATCAGGAATAGAGACATAGAATTCATAGCCGTGATTATTAAATTCATCTGGATTCGGATTATTAAAACCAAAGACTCTAAAATCCGGTTTTAAATCACATAAGTTACAGTCTTCAATAAATGCTCTTAAGTGATTGCCTGCCACATCTTCAGGATTTTCACAAACACCGCTTGCACTTGCAGCAACTGTCATTGGTGGGATAAAAATCACTCTAGGATTTTTAATGACTGACAAATAATCTTTTTCATCCTCTTTCTTCATCATTTTCTTCTCCTTTAAGGGTTGATCTATAAATGTCGTATTGAGAATTAGCTCTTCAACGGTGTGATCTCTTAGTATTTCTATGGTCTTCAAGGCATTGCCATCCTCATTGAGTTTATCCATAAAGATTTCAAGAATTTTCTTGATGGCAAAAATCATCTCTGATTCAATTATGACATCATTTAACTTATCCTTGAAAATCTGAATCATTGCTTTATGATTCTTACTGTCTAGTAATCCTTTAATTTCCTTTAAACTAAACGTCAGTTTTCTTAGCATTAGGATTAGTTCTAGTTTTTCCAGTTCAGTATTTTCATAAACTCTATAAGCATAATCCTCTTTTGTTGTACTCTTTAATAAACCTTGATCTTCATAATATCTCAAAGTCCTAGTTGAAACATTGTAGGTTTTAGAGACTTCACTGATTGTGGCTAATTTCATAAATACGACCTCCTATATCCTCATCATAAAGGACGACACGACGTCAAAGTCAAGGAATAATATTTTAATATCATATGAACTGCTTGAACCTCCTACGACAAAAGTCAAGTGTGTTCTCTTTTTAGTCCATAAATTTCTACAATAGCATTGAAATAAGTTCTTTATTAAAGTGCTTAAATGCTATAATAAGACTATATTTATTATTTTCTAAAGAAAGAAGGCAAAATGTATAAACTTGTTTGTTATGATATCGATAAAACCCTAGCACCTCTTAATGAACCCATTCCTGAAGATGTTATTGCTCAGCTAAAAGAAATCCAAAAATATGATGTGAAAATTTTGTTGATTTCTGGTAAGCCTTCTGCCTATATTTCAGGAATCATTAGACAAACAGGACTAAAAAATGTGATTGTTTCCGGAGGCAATGGAGAGGTTTTAAACTCAGATTATACCTATCCACCTACATATCAACTCAATCACAATATCCAACCTGATCTCATAAAAATTCTTTTTCAATTAAAAATGAGCTTAATGGATACCTTTAAAAACGAAATATGGATTCAACCCAATGAATTTCAGGTCACACCTTTTCATTATGAAAAACCTGAAATCATTGAAGCTTTGAGAAATTTTATCCATAACTTCTTAAAGGAACAGGATTCTACTCATCAAATCAAAATTTATGAACATAGCGACTGTTTTGATATTCTGCCTAACATAATTTCTAAGGGTAATATCATAAAAGCATTAGCGGATTTAGAGGGTATTTCCTTGAAAGAAGTCATATCCGTTGGTGATAGTGTCAATGACGAATCCATGTTTAATGTAACAGGGTATTCTATTGGTGTATCGACATCTTATACACTTAAAGTAACAAAGAGATTTGAAACCATTTATGAAGCAAATCAGCATATTATTGAGCGCATTAAAAGATAGAAGATGTTGGAATACCAACATCTTTCTTTCATTTAAATGCAGCTATTAAACTGATTAAAGTAAGCAAAATAACAAAAATGGAAAACTGAAAATCTCTTCTTGATATTTTATGAGCTTGATTAATGCTGGCATTACCACCAAGAGAATCCATTAAATATTCCCATAAATGAATAAGAATTCCTTCATTGATAATGTTAAATTCTCTTACATTTTTCACATCAAATTCGCTAATCTCATTGGTATTAAATTTTATTATATCCTCATCCTTTTTTGTGTACAAACAGTGCTGATAAATGGAATTAATCATATCAACCTTCAGATGAATGTCAATCTTTGAACTCGCATACAAAATGGTACTGGGAATACTTATTCTCACAAAATGCTGATCGGCATATTTAAATAATCTTTTGGAAGATTGTATGATTCTAAAAGTCAAAGAGCCTAATTTATCAGATAAAGCTTTCAGAGGATATTTCTCGCCTTTTACAATAAGGAACATATAGCTATAATAAGACAATATCAAACCATCAGCATTAATTTTTTTATTATAAACCAAGGTATTAATATCTGGAATCAAATGCTTCTCAACCAAATCTTTATAATTTTCATTCACGAGACTTCTTACTTCACGTACACTTAATTTCATGCCTTTTGAAAACTTAATTCGGTAAATAAATATAATTCTATGATGATAATAGTAGAATTCTACTTCCAATGCTTGTATTAAATTTTCCGCATTCTTTTGCTTCTCCTCCGTGTTTTCATCATGCTTTTCTTTCAGTTTATCTTGATATAGTGCAATAAATTTCCCCTTAATTTTCTTAAGATCCTCATCCTTGAATTCATAATCAAAACCATTTTCAAACTTGTGAGAAGGCATTTCTTTCTTCTTAAAATACTTCTCCTTCACACCCTTTTGATCTTCTAATTCATTTTCAGTGAAAACAATGCCATCGTTTTGAAACTTAAGCAAAATAGGTACAAAAATCTCAATATCATACATTTCATCCTCTATTCTCTATAATCCTCTACCACCATCAACTTTTATGATTTCACCAGTTATATAACTTGCTTGATCCGAAATTAAAAACATAACTGTTTTCGCAACATCTTCTCCCTGTCCAAGTCTCTTCAAAGGAACACCTTCAATGACTTTTTTAACGCTTTCTTCATCAGAAAAACTCTCTGCATTCATAGGTGTATCCATTGCACCAGGAGCGATACCATTGACCCTAATGTTGTATTTAGAAAATTCCAGAGCCATTTCCTTGGTTAAAATACTTACACCTGCCTTTGACGCATCATAATGATATTTGTTTAACCTGGCACGATCCGTATATAAGGAGGTCATGTTAATCACGTTACCTTGTACACTCTTTCTCAAAAATGGTAACATGTATTTTGTCATTAAAAATGTTCCATTAAGATTTACATCAATGACCTTTCGCCAAGTTTCATATGAAATTTCCTCAAAGTTCGAAATATATTGGATGGCTGCATTATTCACTAGGACATCACAAACAGCACCATTTTCTTTCAAATACGATACTGCCTTCATAACATCTTTCTCCTCAGAAACATCACAATTTAAGAATTTCACCTTATGATTTTCTCTTGTAAATATTTCCTCGATTCTTAACCCTTCAATTTCATCTATATCAATCATTAAAACATGATACCCTTCATTCAACAGTTTTTTTACAATGCACAAACCAATACCTTTTGCTGCTCCTGTCACGACTGCCATTTTGTCCATAGCTTCTCCTCTTGTTTTAGATTTTCTTATTCTCTAGATTTATTGTAACAAAAAAAGGGATCTGGGTACTAGTCTTAGGTAGGATTTTCTCTTGAGAAGATCTCCATAAATTGGTCTTCATTTGGTGACCAAAGACCTTAAACATTAAATCTTTGTTATTTTCTGAATATTCATGATTTTTTAGCATTTTAGATTGAAATATCTGGTAACACATGTCAAAATTAATGCAATAGAGATAATAAGGGGGCCTATATGTATTATATTATTGGGGGATTAAGTCTCATCATCGTCATTGAGACTGTCTTTCTGTTCAAAAAAAAGAAAGTTCAGCCTACAACAGAAGCTGAGCTAATTCATGATTTTTCAGCTTTAGAATTATTAACGGACCAAAGCTTAGTTACTGAAGGTCAAATTGCCATGGCTGTAGAAACCATGAGAAACGAAATGCAAGATATTGTAGAACGTGTCAGTGGTATGACAGGCAATTCCGAAGAACAATCAGCCACTATAAGTGCTTTGTTAACCTTCTTGAACAATGTTTTGTCAACCTTTGAAGATCTTGCTACACAAGTTGCATCATCTAAGATTCTAAGTGAACAATCCTATTCAGCCATTGAAAGCAAGTTACAGGATTTAAATGAAACCGTCATTGCTTTTAATAAAATCTCAGAGGTCGTCAATGGTGCAACCGAAAGTATTCAACACCTTTCTGCACAAACTGAACAAGCTGAGAAAATGATTGAAGTCATTTCTTCAATATCCAGTCAAACCAGTTTATTGAGTTTAAATGCATCTATAGAATCAGCAAGAGCTGGTGAAGCAGGAAGAGGATTTGCTGTTGTAGCTGGTGAAATCAGAAAGCTTGCTGATGAAACAGAATCCGTAACCGTCCAAACGACTAATTTCTTGAATGAAATCATTCGAATTGCTAATTCTACTATCCAAGAAATGCAAATCACTCAAGACGGTATTGATAATCAAGCAAAGAACCTAAATGATGCCATGTCAGCTTTGGAGCACATTAAAGATACTTCAAAACACATCGCTACAAACAGTGCTGAATTAGCTGGAAGAGCAGAAGCTTCCGTGGATTCCTTCAAAGAAGCTGTTGAAATGGTGACAGACATTGATGCTGCTGTAGAAGAGATCTCAAAAGCAACTCAAGAAATCAACTTCTCAGTAGCCACTCAATCTGATGCTGTTAAGAACTTATCTTCTGCTCTCACTGAGATTCAAAATATTAACTTTAACATTAAATCCGCTTTGAAATCATGGGAGCCTAATGAAGATAAAATCATTCGCATTGCAACGTCTCCCTATGAGCCATATATCATTGAAAGTAATCACGGTGTATCAGGAATAGACGTAGACCTTCTAAAAGCCATCTATGAGCCAGAAGGTTATACTTTGGATTTCAAAATAGTAACCTGGGATATGTCCCTAAAAATGATTCAAAACAAAGTATCGGATTTGTTACCTTCTATTTCAAGAACCAAAGAAAGAGAAAGCTATTTGGATTTTGCATTGCCCTATCGTAAGACGATTAAATATGGATTTTATGCTTTAAGCAACCGTCATCTTCAAATAAAGTCACTGTCGGATTTAAACCGATTAAAAGTTGGAACTTTAGATGGTTACTCTTACTTTGATGCATTTGATAGGAACAATAATATCCGTAAGGAAAAAAGTATTAACGAAGCCATGCTGGTTCAAAAGCTAGAGAGACAGCAAATAGACTGCATGATTATGGAAGTTGATACAGGCGATTTCTATCTCAAACACAATAAAAAGCAAACCTCAATTGAGAAGCTTGCATTCCAATACGAAGATAAAAATGCTGATCCTACTTGTATGGGTTATTCGAGAAACAATAAAGGTACTCGACTGATTGAATTGTTTAACAAGAATTTTGAGAAGCTCGGTGGTGAACAATTGATGAAAGAAATTCAAAAGAAATACTCGTAGAAATACGAGTATTTTAAATTTCATTATGATAAATGTAATCAATAACCCCATCCCAGTGTTTTTTGTTATTTTCTGGTTCTTCGAAATTAGGTTCAAGTTGATTGGCTCTTTCAACGATGTGATTCAGATCATAGCCTTCTTTAAGAACAAAAGATTTCATCATTCTCGGCTTTATTGCCTGAACAGGACAGGCATAAATACAGCCCATACACAGCTCACAAGACCAACTGAACTGAGGTTTTCCTTCTATCAGTTTAATATTAGACTTAGGGCATATTTTTTCACATAAACCACATCCAGTACAAGGATCCATCACTTTCATGGTTTTTCCAAATACCTTCGCGCCCTGTTTTTCCAAAGAGCATAACACACGAATAACGTGATCGCGTTTCAATGGTTTTTTTAGTCTAATGGTTTCATTTAGAATTTCTTTTGCGATCATGTGACATTTGTTTGGTAAAACATGGATTAACTCAAGAGCAAATCTATCTTCTGTTGCCATGATGAAGTTTGAAGGCATAACCAGGTGATATTCTTTTTGAACCCTATACCCCTTCCTTTTCAACTTACTTTTAACTTGAGATGAACAGGCTGTATTTGGAGAAACATTTCCCCCTCCTGAAACAGGGATAATCACCACCTCGTTGTGACCTTTTGGTAGAGAATTAATAAAACTGTAAATGGCTCTCGGTGCATCTGCAGCATAAACGGGGTACATGATCATCAGTGTTTCTTCAGGATTAATTTCAACATGATTGTTTTGATACAATTTTGAAACCTTGACTGCCATTGTTTCCAATGAGCATTTTTCACGCAATAGTTGAGCTGCATATTCAGTACCACCCGTACCAGAAAAATAAACAATATGTATGCTTTTATTCATTTCAACCTCGAATTCAAACCATAACTTTCTATTTATATTTTAACACTTCTTTTTATAGAAGGCATCACTTGTTCTCAAACCATAATAATATGAATGTTGTCTATTTTTTCCCCTTGTCATATAATCAAGTTAGAGGTATGTAAAGGGTTGAAAATAAGGAGGTATAATGTATTGTAAAAATTGTGGTCATGAATTAGCTGACCGAATGAAATTCTGTCCATCATGTGGCAGTGCCATTGAAAGCGCTTCAGATGTCAATGCAGTCGTTCAGGATGTAAATCCAATTAGGACGACACAAGTCACCATGGGTTATTCCAATAAGATTTCAGATCCCAAATTTGATAAATATATTAAAAACACCAATCGTTGGGCTATAATTTTTTCATTCATTATTGCTATTGCTGCAGTAGTTGGATTTTACATTGCAGGCGAACGAAGTACAGAAGTTACCAATCCTGAAGCTTTGTATATCGGGTTTGGTATAGGCGGCATGTTTTTAGTCATTGTATTTGGTCAGGTTCTCATGAAAAAAGGTAGCAAAACCTGGGATGGTGTTGTTGTTGATAAAACAGCAACCAAAAAGAAAAAGAAAGTCAGTACAGGTTCTGATAACAATGATTTTTACTGGAAGCAATATATGGAATATATCGTCGTCATTCGTTCTGAAAAAGGTAAAAAGCATAAACTTCGAACAGAAGATGATGCAACAATATACAATTATTACAATGTTGGTGAAAAGGTTAGGCATCATGCCGGTTTAAATACCTTTGAAAAATATGATAAAACCCATGACAGTATTATTTTCTGTAATGCTTGTGCTACGAAATGTGATATCACTATGGATACTTGTCCTAGATGTAAATGTCCTCTTTTAAAGTAGGTGTACTATGAAACTTGATACCGATATAAAGTGGGAAATCCAAGTTCCTATTTTTAAAAACATTTTAATCTTAAAACAACTGGGTTTAGCTATTGGTATACCCTTTTCTATACTGATTGGATTTTTGCTCATGCATATAAGCGATGCAGGAGCTAGATATGCCTTGTACCTCATTCTGTTAACGTTCTTTTTAACAACCGTTTTAATTTATGTACTTTATCAAGGTAAATACCATATGGTCATTCAAATCAGCAAATCAGGTATTTCAGTAGAATATCCACCTGCCATCAAGAGAAAAAACAAAGTCATTAACTTTTTACTGGTTTTTCTCGGTTTATTCCTCAAAAAACCTGGTGCAGCAGGTACAGGTCTTTTGGCTGCTTCCAAACAAAGTATCAAGATACAATGGAAGCACATAAGGAAAGTTAAGTTTTATCCAAAACACAAAACTATTTTCATAAAAGGCAGAATAGGTGAATCCATAGGTGTTTTTTGCACCAAAGATAATTATGCTGTCATCGAAACCATTATACAAAATTCTAAAAACGCCTAATGGCGTTTTTTTTACAAAGCATCAAAATAAGATGCTTTCTCAAAGCAAAAAACCAAGGCCAATCCTTGGTTTTTGCTTTAGGTAGTATAGATTTTATTTTGAAGTCTCTTCTGGATAAAAGAAACAGATCAAACAGGTTAATCTTTTTTATATTCCTTGTAAAGGCTCATCACAATAAAGCCAAGTTGCAGTGTAAATAAAAATAAAAAGAATGATGTCAATTGTGTCATGATGTCGCACGTCCTCCTATTTGCATTATACTAAAGAAAGTGTCTTTGTAAACCCGATGTAAATCGGCATTGGGCACTTTTTTTTATGTTTTTATTGCGTTTTTTCTCTAATAAAACTTTATTTTGTAAATATATGTCATTTACTTGATGTAAGTATAAAGTTCTACTTGCACAACAGGAAAAAGTCAACTATCCTGTAGTAAGATTCATCATACAGGAGGAAACATGATTCAAACCATTCACCGTAAAGTTTTAGAAGAAATATTCTTTTTCATATCTTTCTTAGTTGCTGTTGCAACCAGTTTTTTCATTGAACCCTCTTTCTCATCAATCGATTGGAAAGTTATTGGCGCACTCTTTGCACTTATGGCCTTAACCTTAAGTTTTGAAAAATATCATCTGCTGGATGCACTTGCTGTTTTGCTGATCAACAAAACTGGCACTTTAAGAAAACTGAGTCTTACTTTTGTCTTGATTACGGCTTTTTTAGCGGTTTTTGTGACGAATGATGTGGCATTGATCACCATCGTCCCTTTGACTTTGTCAATTTCGAAAAAAGCAAATTTTTCACCCTTAAGGTTGATCATTGCGGAAACTATCGCTGCCAATCTCGGTAGTGTACTGACACCATTTGGCAATCCACAAAACCTTTATTTATTCAATTATTACCACATTCCTGTGCTAGATTTTATTAAAACAACTTTCCCAATTTTTTTTATAGGACTCATGATGGCTCTGACCATGGTTTTTATGATGCCCAACGAAATTGTAAAAGTACACTCTACATCAATTCATATCGAGCATAAGAAAAGGGTTGTACTTTTTATCCTAGCTTTTTTGCTTATGATTTTGGGGATTATCAGAATCCTTCCCTTTCACATCGTCTTTGCTCTTTCAATTTTTTTAATGCTAACCTTGGATTTCCGTTTACTTTTTAAAATTGATTACTTTTTATTGGGAACCTTTTTAAGTTTGTTCATAGCCATCGATAATCTTACAAGAATTCCTTTCATTCATGATGTCTTGCTTGAACGTGTCAATTCACCACTTTCAACCATGCTTCTTGCAACATTTTCCAGTCAGTTGATCAGCAATGTTCCTTCTGCGATTCTTCTAAGTGGTTTCTCTGACCAATGGCAAATGCTTCTAGTGGGGGTCTCTATCGGTGGTCTAGGTACAATGATTGCATCACTCGCAAATTTAATTGCCTACAAGTTCTATATCAAGTCTCATGAAGGCAAAGCTTATAAGAAATCTTTTTATTTACTCAATGGTATAGGTATGCTCATCTTGCTGATTTTCAGCTATTGTTTTTATGTCCATTAGAATTTCACAACAATAAGTATTTGAAAATTAGAAAAATATGGGATAAACTGTTATTAGATATTTCGTATACAAAAATAATATGGAGGTATTATGGCTTTAACATGGAATTTAAACAAACTCTACGACTCATTTGATGATGAGAAATTCAAATCCGATCTTCAAAACTGCATTACTCATGCAGAGGAAATGACTGAGACCGTTACAAACTTACTTAACAGCAAAATGACTGAAGCAAAAATCATTGAAGAATACCTTAAAAATGCTGAAACAACAAAAGCATTATTTGGTCCAGTTTCATCTTTTGCCAGTTTATCATTTTCAACGGATTCAACAAATGGTCAGGCTTTAAACAGCATCCAAAAATTACAAGGATTAAGTGCTCATATGGTTGGGGCAAATGTCATGTTTGAAAAATGGTTATGTAAAAGAAAAAACATTGATGAAATCATCCAATCTTCAGAAACCCTTAAAACTTATGAATTTTTATTGAAAAACATTATTGAGAATTCAAAATACTCTTTAGATGAGAAGACTGAAAAAGTAATTGCTCAAATGAGACAAACTGGCTCAAGAGCATGGGATACTTTACAAAAAAAGACTTCTTCAGGGATTACTGAAGAAGTGACAATAGATGGTGAAACAAAGGTTATGCCTTTACAAGCAATTCGTGATTTTGCTTATGATCGTGATGCAGCTAAAAGAAAACTCGGTTATGAAACTGAAATGTTAGCTTATGAAAAACATGAAAATGCATCCGCTGCTGCTTTAAACGGTATTAAGGGTGAAAGTCTAACTTTATGTGACTTAAGAGGTTATGATTCTCCACTCCAAAAGACCCTTTCAAAATCTTATATGAATCAAGAAACTTTAGATGCCATGTTGGAAGCCATCAAAAAAGCGCTACCTAAATTCAGAAGTTATTTACAAAGAAAAGGTGAAATACTGGGTCATGAAAAGGGTTTACCCTTTTATGATTTGTTTGCTCCTCTAGGTGATAGCGATATTACATTCCCTTATGAAGAAGGTAAAAAATTAGTTTTGGAGCAATTTGCAACTTACTCAAAGGAACTCCATGATTTTGCTCAAACTGCCTTTGATGAGGATTGGATTGACGTGGAACCTCGAAAGGGCAAATCAGGCGGAGCCTTCTGTGCACCGGTATATGCCATCAGAGAAAGTAGAATTCTTTTAAATTATACTGGGAATCTTAACAACGCCATCACTCTAGCCCACGAGCTTGGACACGGTTTCCACAATTATAACTTATTCAATGAAGCACCACTGAACATTGGCTCTCCAATGCCTTTAGCAGAAACCGCATCGATTTTCTGTGAAACCATTGTTAAGAATGCTGCCCTAAAAAATGCTGATCCTAATGCAAGATTCAGTATTTTAGAAGTTGCTATTCAAGGTTATACCCAGGTGATTGTTGATATTTACTCACGGTTTCTATTTGAATCTAAGTTATTTGAAAAAAGAAAACATGGTCCATTATCGCCTGAAGAGATTAAAGGACTTATGGTGGAAGCCCAAAAGGAATCTTATGGCGATGGTTTGGATCCAGAGATTTTACATCCTTATATGTGGATGAACAAAACCCATTATTACATTCCTGATATGGATTTTTATAACTTCCCCTATGCATTCGGGTTATTATTCGCAAAAGGTCTTTATGCAAAATATAAGGCAACTGGAGAAGCTTTTATACCAAAACTAAACCATCTTTTATCTTCTACTGGAAAGATGTCTGTTGTTGAAGTTGCAAGACTTTTAGATGTGGATGTGACCAGTGAAGCCTTCTGGGCATCTTCATTAAATGAAATTGCTGGAGAAATAGATGAATTCATCCAATTGAGCAAATAGCAAAAAATAGATAACCCCTCAAAACGAGGGGTTATCCTTATTTTAAAAGATTTTCTGATGAAGCTTTGATTTGTGCTTCAAATTCTTCTAAGGACTGCATTTGTGCCTGAATGTTTGAATTGATATTCGTACCATGATTCGCACTGTTGTCTACAGTTTCTGCTAAATTATCAATTGCCTTTTGAATTTCAAGAGAACCACTTACTTGATCCTCTACGTGTTTTTTTATATTGTCAATGGCTGAATCAACGCCAGTGATATCACTTAAAATGGCTTCAATGCTTTTTGTTGCCTGGGTGGCCTTGAGCATGTTTTTATCTGTATTCTCTGCCGTATTGTTAACCTTCACCACAACACCGGAAATATTATCTTGAATTTTCTTCATAATTTCTGATATCTCAGTGGCAGAACTTTGCGATTGTACAGCAAGCTTGCCCACTTCATCAGCAACCACGGCAAAACCTCTACCATGTTCTCCAGCTCTTGCTGCTTCAATGGAAGCATTTAAAGCCAACAAATTGGTTTGACTTGAAATGTTGTTAATGAGTTCAATCATCTCATAGGCCTTAGCAATGGAATTGTTTAAAGTCTCAATTTCATTTTTTATACCGATGATTTCCTCCGCCACATAACCGATCATGTTGTTAATTTGTGAAACTGCATCAATGCCTTCTCTTGCTTCATTCATAACATTTAAACTCGCAGCCGATGCTTCCTCAACCATGCTATAGATATGGGTTGATAAGTTCGTAATAGAATCCACACTTGAAGCAACTTCCTCAGATGTCGCTGCAAGTTCTTGAATCCCTGAGGTCATTTCAGACACATCACCTGTAATGGTTCTTAAGGCACTATTGGATTCTGTTATGCCTACAATAATATCCCTTAAGCCCTTTGCTATTTTTTCTTCTTTAGCTAAAGACTCTGCAATCCCTACAGCGCCAACACAGTTGCCCTGGTGATCACGAATGGGATAAGTAACCGCTCTAAAAGGTAAACCATAAACTTCCTTAGGTACAACTGCTGTAATAATTTCATTCGACTCAATGGTTGCTTTCAATGGATCACCATTGGGAATTGCCATGCCAGCTTGTAATTTAACATCTAGTGCATGTCCAGGTACATAACAAATGAATTTCTCCAAATCCGTTACAGATACCATAATATCCTTTTGCATAACCTCCTTAAGATAAGGCATGAAATCTGTAAAGATCTTATAATGGTTCTTTTTAAACATATAGCCTCCTTGTTTCAATACTTTTTTCTACTCATGTTCTATGTCTAATATTCTTATTTTCGTTGTAATGCTGTTTGTGATATTTCAAGACACTTCTTCCATTTTGAATTATACAACATATTTTCATCTTGTTGCCCCGATGTAAATCGGCATAATGCTCTATTTTTCAACGTTTAATGTTATTTAATGGTAATTTTGTATATTTTAGTCCTTACATTTCATACATTGCATCTTAAACATAATTTTATATAGTACTAATATACGACTAACACTTGCAGATATATTAAGTATTAGATAAAATAATATATATGCATCAGAAAGGATTGCTTATGGAAGACGATCAAAAGAGCATCGCTGCATTGAAAGAAAAAATACAAGTACTTGAAAAAGAACTCAAACGGTTGAAACGATTTGAAGAAGCTTTGGATGCTGCTGGATTTGATATTTGGGAAAATAATTTTGCCACCGGTGAAGCCATAGGTTCTAATATAAAGTTGTTTACTTCACTGGGATATGGACCTGATGAAATACCTCAATCCGTTGAAGAGTTATTAGCGATCGTACATCCAGTTGATCAGGAAAAAGCCCTTGCAATCATGGAAAACCATTTTAAGGGTGAAACAGACCGTTATAAAGCTGAACTAAGAGTCAAGGCAAAAGATGGCAACTGGGTCTGGATGGGTAACTATGGGCAAGTAAAAGAGCGAAATGAAAAAGGTGAAGTCACACGTTTTATTGGGGTGAACTTTGACATTGATCAGCGACGCATCATGGAAGAAACTATGAAATCCATGGCTTACACCGATGATTTAACTTCTCTTGGCAATCGAAGAATGCTTTTTGAAACAGGACACGTTGAAGTTGAAAAAGCCCTTCGATACAATCGCCCCCTTTCCATCATATTTGCTGACATTGATCGCTTTAAATATATCAATGATACCTATGGTCATATGAATGGTGATGAAGTGTTAAAAGACTATGCAACGTGCTTACTCCAATCATTACGTCTTTTGGATTCAAAATATAGGTATGGCGGTGATGAATTTATCATCCTTTTACCTGAAACCACATTGGAAGAAGCCTATGATTCTGCCTTGAGATTCAACCAACAAGTGAAAGAAATGACAACTGCTATCCCTATTGTGATCACAACAAGTATTGGCGTGGCCTCACTAACCACAGATGATACCTTGGAAAGTCTGATTAAAAAAGCGGATCTTGCTTTGTACAAAGCGAAAGAACAAGGAAAAGATACGGTTTTAAAGGGATAATATCTACAAATCACAATGAACCGCCTGGAATAGGCGGTCTTTTTTTAGGAACAAATCAATGGTGTTGATAGGGAGTTGCCTCTTATAGGCATATTCAGATTAATCCATTAACTCAATACTTTTACTCACAAAAATACAGCCACAAAGGGCTGTATTTTAATCTTTTTTATTGATCTAATTGCATTGCAGTGTATTTGTCTTTATGAACATTAAAAATTAGATTCTGTCCCTCTTGTGTCGGATGTGGGTCACAAGCATTTACAGAAAACCATAAAATAGAAATAGTATTATAGAAATCTGTTAAATCATCTTTATTACTGGAAGCATTGAATGCAAGATAAACATTTGCATAGTCATATTTTAAAGTTGGTTTTAAAAATTCTTGATATAATGTCTTTGTATTTTCAATGATATCATTTAAACCATATGCATTTGAATTTTCGCTATAAAAATATTTGTCAACCAATTGATAATAACTGTCCGAACTTCTGTATGGATTATAAATGTTCATTGCAACAATGGTCACATCTGGGTTCAAATATTCTATGTGATCAATGATTTGTGGCCAATACAATTCAAATTGAGCTCGACCATAATCTGCTTTTCCCCAATCAATGTTATATTTTTCAAGGGCACCTGAAGAACTTCGACTTGCTGCATCCATGATGTCATTGGCACCAATACAGATCGTAATCACTTCTGCCTTTTTCACCCATTCTACAACATCCTGATCAGCATACTCATATTCACTATTGTAAACATCATCTAGGAGATTGTATAAATCCTTTGCATTGTGGCCACTGACGCTGCGATTGATATAAGTACTGCCTGAAGTCAAATTTAAATTATCTGCAAATTGCTGGGTATAATTACTTGCAACAATACCCGTACCCAGTATGCCATATGGAATGGAGTCACCTAATGCAACATAAATCATGTTATCGTCCACGGTTACCATCACATTGCCTTCGACTGATTCAGCACCATCTGATACATAATAGCTGAAGCGATAAGTGCCTTCTTGTGTCTCAAGAAATGCGATTTCATTGCCAATCACTACATAAGGGCTGTTTTCTGGTAGTGATACAATCAATTGATCTTCATCGCTATCAAAATCATTGAATAAAACATCAAATAAGATGGTCTCGCTAGTCTTTGCATAAAAACTATCATTTACAGCTACAGGTGTATGATTGACAGGCGACCAGGTAATGGTGATATTTTGAACTACTGTATGGATGCCATCAGTCACATTAATAGAGAAGGTTACAACATCTGTTGTGTTATTTTCTGATGGCGTATAAGTATAGATACCATCTGTAACCGTCAATGTACCAACTGCTGGCATAGTTTCTATACCATAGACTAAAAGATCATCTTCAGGATCTGAAGCTTCTGCTGTAAATTTTAAAATTTCATTTTCGGTTCCTTTAAAAGTATCTGGAGAAATAAAGACAGGAGCTTCATTCATGATGATTTCATCTACAGTGACTGTAATTGTTTGCTTAACCGTTTCGAAAGCATCTGATACTGCAATGATAAAGGTATCCTCTCCAACATAATCAATATTCGGTACATAAGTAAAGATCCCATCATTCTCTGTCACCGTACCATAAAAAGGATCTGTATCCACTGTATAGGTTAATGATTCATTATCCACATCTCCTGCAACTGCTTCAAATGATAATGTATCATTTTCTTGCATGGTAAATGCATGCTCACTTGTAAATACAGGCAAATCATTTACGGCATTTATGATAACAGACACATTTTCTGTGTCAAAGCTACCTTTTGAATCTGTTACCTTTATCTCAAAGTTATCTGGTCCATTGTAATCCGCATTTGGAGAATATGTAACTTTTCCAGCTGTATCAACTGCAACAGAGCCATGTGTCCCATTTGAACCACTATAGGATAAGACTTCTCCATCCTCTATATCCGTTGCTGTAATATTAAATGTTAAAACACCATCTTCATCCAATGTAAAATTGTATGTACCTGTAATGACTGGTGGATTATTAATGGCAACAGCTTTTACTTCAAGGACTTTTGTAAAAGTTTGTGTTGATGTATCACTTTCATAAATGATCGTTATGGTATCTTTTGAAGTCGCTTGATTACCAGTATAAACAATGGTTGCCGTAGCATCGGTTCTACGTTTGTTCACAACAACTTTATTTGTACTTATCACTCTCGCTTCATTGGTTTCACTTATAACGGTCCATGTTTCATTGTCAATCTTTGGTTCTGATACATTCATATCAAAAGTATAAGTCTCCCCTTGATTGATCACTATTGTACTACTGGTATCGTCTGCTGGAGGCTTACCTCCTTTTGCTGCAAAAGCTTCTGGTGTCATTGCGAACAACATTACAAAAATCAGTGCCAGTGATATCCATCTCTTCATGCCTTTCATTTCGTCACCTCTCAAAAAAAAACCGACTATAAATAGTCGGTTACGCTACTAGCTCATGGCAAAACAAGCGTCCAAATAAATTTTGCCCTTCTAAGCTCCCATATTGCACGTCTAATATAATTGTTTAATGTTAGACTAATATAGCTATACAATTATAATGTGATAATTAAGGCTCTTTTTTTCTTTCAATTTATAAAAAGTGGATTTAAAATCTACATTTGAAATATTTCTTCTATAAATATTTGAGCTCTAAATGAGACTGTTCATTAAACCGGTCATAGCTTTTCTAAATAAATGATCATAATTTTCTAAAGAAGAAAGACTTTGTAACAAAGGAATATAAGTATGGTAAATCACTTTTGCCAACACTTTTAATTTTTTCATTTCCAATTGAGACAGTTCTGGTATCCTCTTTAAAAGTTCTAAAAACACATAAATAAAGCCATGTTCATATTCATCCATATCCGTTAAATCCTGAGGATTCACACGATGCAAGAGAATGGCATACAGAGATTTATCTTCCCATAGCTCTATGCAATAAGTCCATATATAATCCAAAGTCATATTTCTGATTTCATTGGCTGCTTTTAAATAATTTTTTGCATGATCACAAACAGGTACAACCATTTCTAGAATCAAGGCTTCCTTGTTTTCGAAATGATTATAAATCGTTTTTCTGGCAACGTCTGCGTGTTTTGCAATATCTTCAAGGGAAACTCCCGAAGTACCATGAATGGCCATTAACTCCGCTGCAACACTGAGAATTTCTTGATGCTTTTGCTCTCTTCTTATACTGATTTTATTTAATTTACTTTCGCTCATATAATACCTCAATCGTATACTTGACGTTTTACTATTATTAGTATATCATAAGAATAGAAATTGTTACACAGTTTTGTGTAATATTACACATCTTTGTTACCGGAGGTATAATATGTTTAAAAAGGCTCATGCAATGATTCCAATATTCTTTACAGTTTTCATAGATTTATTGGGTTTAGGAATTGTCATTCCAATACTACCAGCAGTAATCTTAAACCCAATGGCAGGCTTATTGCCAATGAGTTATGATTTCTCAACCCGAACGATTATTTATGGATTTTTAATTGCATCCTATCCTATCATGCAATTTTTTGGTGCACCAATTCTTGGGGTCTTGGCTGATCAAAAAGGGAGAAAGAAAATCCTATTACTTTCTTTGGTGGGCACTTTAATGGGTTATTTATTGTTTGCCATAGGTATTTTGAATCAAAACATCTGGCTTTTATTTATTGGCAGAGGTTTAGATGGTTTCACAGGTGGTAACATTTCCATTGCTCAATCAGCTATTGCAGACATCAGTGATGCTTCCAACAAATCCAGAAATTTTGGTATGATTGGTATGGCATTTGGTCTTGGTTTTGTTATAGGACCTTATATTGGTGGCAAACTTGCCGATCCTACAATCATGAGTTGGTTTAGCTTTGATACGCCATTTTGGTTTGCTTCAATCTTGACTTTCATTAACATACTTTTAGTCTTCAAATTATTCCCTGAAACCTTAAAAGTTGTTGGACATAAGAAAATCGATTTATTTGCTGGCCTTAAAAATATCAGAAGGGCATTTTCCATTACTGAAATGAGAACGATCTTTATAGTAGTCTTTCTTTTAACCATTGGTTTTAACTTCTTTACTCAATTTTTCCAGGTCTTCTTAATCGGCAAATTCCAATTCAACCAATCTCAAATCGGTGACTTGTTCGCCTACATGGGACTTTGGATTGCTGTGGCTCAAGGCGCATTTTTAAGACCTTTATCAAAGAAGTATAGCAATGCAACCATTTTAAAGAGCTCGATTATTTTATTGGCAGTCACCTTTCCAGTACTGTTACTACCAGACAAGTCCATTTGGATTTATATCATCATTCCATTTATTTCCATATTCCAAGGTTTGACTCAACCAAATACCACTGCTATTGTTTCAAACTTATCCGATGGTGATTCACAAGGAGAAATCCTAGGAATCAATCAATCCATAGTCAGTGTGGCACAAGCCATTCCACCGATTGTGGCTGGCTTCTTGACAAGCATCAGTATTAATTTACCAACCTTGTTTGCAGCTGGGACAACTGCTCTTGCATGGATTGTATTCGTGGTATTTTTAAAAAAAAAATAATCCATTAAATGAAACAAGAAATGCAACTACGTTGCTTCCATTCTACATCTAAGTACAATGGCAACTCAGATTGTTAACAATCTAATAGGATTATCTCG
>JAFGVN010000059.1 GCA_016937975.1 Clostridia bacterium | reverse complement strand
TTCATGGCTAATAATCAACTCTCTGTGAGACTCACCGCCTTCACTCCATTTAGAGGCGGGAGAATTAGTTGATTTTTTCAGTTAAAATCATAAACTCATGAATGGCCAATCCATTTAAATCAATGGATTCATCTTTCAATCCCTTTTCAACAAACTGATAAATTAAGTTTTCTTTAAGACGCTCATGATTTTTTGCACCAACAAAAATATGATAATTCGGATTGGAATCGTCCAATTGAGAAGTTATCATCATCAATTCTCTATACAGCAACAAATGGTCAAACATAAAATTCATATAGCGTTTAAGACTTTCCATACCTGATAAATCATGTACCTCCACATCAAAATTAAGTTTTGTTGTGGAGTAATCATTGGCAAGCACTTTTAAGATATCTTCTTTATCAGCAAAATTATTGTAAACAGTTTTACGATCTACACCTGCTTTTCTTGCAATAGACTGTATCGTTGTTTCATTAACACCTTTTTCTATAAACAATGTTTTTGCAGCATCAATTATTTTATTTCTAGTATTTTCCTTTGTTTTTCTCATAGTCATATCATCACCAAAGCTATTATATTTCATTTTCTTTAGTTCGAAAAGATTTTAGAGCATATCCCTGAAAATTATTCTACATCTTGTAGAATAATTACATGTAGCTATACGTTGAAAAGGTATACTATTTCAAAAAAAGGCAAACCAGATTAACTCCAGTTTACCTTTTAAAATCATGATCATAAACATTTGAATGCTGTTAAACAAGATTCAGAATTTTTCTTGCTTCATCAGGCGTTGCAACTTCTCTTCCAACTTCTTTAGCAATTCTTACAATTCTTTCAACAAGTTGTGCATTCGACTCAGCTAAAACACCTTTTGAATAATAAATATTATCTTCAAAACCAACTCTCACATGACCACCCATTACAATTGACATCATTGCCAATGGTGTTTCTGCACGACCAATGCCTGCTACCGTCCAAGTAGAACCTTGTGGTATGCAATGGATCATATGCATTAAATCTTCTGGGGTCCCAGGACAAGCACCAGGTACACCTAAAACAAAATCAAAGTGAATCGGCGTATTAAGCAAGCCTTTTTTAACTAAAGTTTTAGCATTTTCAATCATACCACGCTCAAAAACTTCAACTTCTGGCTTAACACCTAGTTCTTGCATACGTTTTGCAAACTTCTCCATGTACTCTGACGAGTTCATAAACACTTCATTGCCAAAGTTACATGTACCACATGATAATGTTGCCATTTCAGGTTTCAACTCGACAGGTTGTAATCTCTCTTCTGGTGTATGCCAAGTTGCGCCACCTGTAGAAGGTTGAACAATAATGTTGCACTTTGCTTCAATTTTCTCTTTGATTTCCTTATATACTTCATAAGATTGTGTTGGATTGCCTTTTTCATCACGTGCATGTACATGGATGATTGACGCTCCTGCTTTGTAACACGCATAGGCTGCTTCAGCAATTTCGTCTGGTGTTACTGGTAAGTTGGGCTGAATGTCCTTTGTTACTTCAGCACCTGTTAATGCAGCTGTAATAATCAGTTTTTCCATATTTCCTCCTTGTTATATATCCTCAATACTGATTATATAATGATTAGAAACCTACTTCAACACTTATTTCAAGGAGATTTATCCTCCAAAAATGAAAAAAAAAACGTGAAAACCCTTTATGATTTTCACGTCATGATTAACTTATAAACTTGATTAACAAAGATTACTTAACTGCTTCTCTTACAGCTTCCACCAACGCTTTTACACCAGCTTCAATCTTGACTAAATCATCTTTTGTAGGTGCACCTTTGTACTCAACTGGATCAATAAAAGACCAGTTCATCTTTTGTTGTTCCATAATGTGATCTAATTCCTTTTGAGCACCACCTGACCAACCATAAGAACCAATTCTGAAGGCTAAACGATTAACCGCTTTTTTCTTTCCTAATTCTTCCAAAGCAGCTGCCATCGGAGGGAACATTTTATACTCATAGGTTGGCATTGCCAATACAACACCTGTAGAAGTCCATACACTCTTTAGAATTTGACCCCATGAAGTTTGAGGTAATTCATGTACATTAACTTTGATGTCCTCTTCTTTTTCTAGAAGCTCAACAACTTTGTTAACGCCTTTCTCTGTCATACCATACATCGAACCCCAAAGAACTGTTATCTCCTTCATTGCAGGACCTTTTTGATAAGCTACATAACGCTTATAGTCTTCAACAATTCTCATAGGATCTTTACGCCATACAACACCATGTCCTGGTGCAATAATCTTAATTGGTAAGCCTGCACATTTAGTGATGGCTTTATCAACGAACATTGAAAAGGCTGCAACGATGTTCGCATAATAGCGTACTGCTTCCTCCTCATACCATTTCAAATCCTCTTCTGATAGCATGTCATCGTAGTTACCATGATCCACTCGACCGTAAGAACCAAAAGCATCGCAAGAAAATAAAGTTCCCGTATTATGATCAAAAGTTGCCATGGTATCTGGCCAATGTACATTGGGAATTTCTGCGAATTCAAGGACATGACCACCTAGATCCAAAGTATCGCCATCACCAACTACCATAATATTCTCTGTGTGATTAAAAAAGGCTTCTAATAAAGGTGCACCTTTTTTGGTACAAATAACCTTGAAATTATTATGGATTTTTTTAAGATCTTCAATCCAACCTGTATGATCCGGTTCCATATGATTTAAAATAACATACTCAATTGATTCCGGTTCAATATCTAATTCCTTAAGCAAACCAAAAAAATGTTCTGGCACGCCGTCCCAACCACAAACACCATCTATAATTGCTGTCTTCTCACCTTTAATGATGTAGGAATTCATGGATACGCCATTCGGAACTTCCCATAAGCCCTCAAAAAGCATATTTTCTATGTTGATGGATAATTGATATACACCATCTGTTACTTTTGAAACATGCATAGTAAAACTCCTTTATTATATTATTCCTAACTGATATCTATTATCAATTAGATTGTATCAAGTTTTTAGAAAATTTGCAAAACTCATCTTCATTAGAATAGACACAAGGATCCTTGTGTCTAAATTCAATTCATTATAACAAGGAAAGATGTGTACCGCAAGGGTTCACTTACCTTTTTGTCTTTTCTTTAACTTTCTTTAATCTGAAGAAATCTTCCCTCTCTTTTTCTTCTAAAGCATTTTCAATTTCATGGACCAATGCCGTATATCTAGGAATTTGTATCTTTTCAAGACCATTTGCCCGCTTTTGTGTTTTTTTGATTTCCATTGCCAACTTATAGACCGTCGTTTCAATTTCAGCCAACTCATACAACAAATATTTTACATCATTAAATTTCATTAAAGCATTATCAAAGGTTGCATTGGTTCTGTACAAACCATATGCCGGTTGAATATCATGTTTTTCAAATTTCACAGATGGAATTTCAACGCCCATGACAGATTGTTGTAAAATATCATAATCCTCACCCTTATCAATAGAAGATGCCAGTTCGTCAACAACACTTGTTCCAATAATCACATTCGTAAACTGCAAAGACTCATAAGCCTCTTTAAAAATCTCAGAAATTAAATCCTGGATGTTTTCTGCACGTGAAACTAACCCCATGACTTCTCGGATCAAGACATTTCTCTTTCTGTCTAAAAGATCAAATCCTTTCTTTGAAAAGCTGAGCATATTCATAGATTTCATTAAATTCGCTTTTGTTGGCGCTACTTTACTCATAATTTTCCTCGCGAAACTTCTATTACTTCACCTTTAATAATACTTATTCAAAATTTCATCATCAATACGATCAAGTTCACTTTTAGGTAAAATCCTTAATAATTCCCATGCAATTTCAATACTTTGATCAATCGTTCTCTCTTCATTCATATTCTGGGTAACAAATTTTGCTTCAAAAGCACGACCAAAGTCCATAATTTTCTGATCCATCTCAGATAAATCATTCTCACCAATAATTTGTGCCAAAGCTCTAACATCTTGTACGCGCGAATAAGTTGCAAACAACTGATTGGATACATCTGGATGATCTTCCCTTGTAAACCCTTCACCAATACCATCCTTCATCAATCTGGATAAAGAAGGTAAAACACTTACAGGTGGGTATAGATTATTTCTATGCAAATCCCTGCCTAAAACAATTTGTCCTTCTGTAATATAACCTGTTAAATCTGGTATTGGATGAGAAATATCATCATTTGGCATGGTTAAAATCGGCAAGAAAGTAATGGAACCTTCCTTGTGATGAATGACACCAGCTCTCTCATATAACGTCGCCAAGTCCGAATATAAGTACCCTGGATAGCCTTTTCTAGAGGGGACTTCCTCCCTAGCAGAAGAAATTTCTCTTAAGGCCTCACAGTAACTGGTGATATCTGTCATAACCACTAAAATATCATAATCCTGTTCAAAGGCTAAATACTCGGCTGCTGTCAAAGCACATCTAGGTGTACTGATTCTTTCAACAATGGGGTCATCTGCCAAGTTCAAAAACATCACCACATTTTCCATAACGCCAGCATCTTCAAAGCTGGTTTTGAAAAAAGCGGCATCATCATTTTTTATGCCAATAGCAGCAAAAACAACTGCGAATTTTTTGTTTTCGGCATCACGAAGCTTAGCTTGTCTTACGATTTGAGCTGCAATTTCATTATGAGGCAAACCATTGCCTGAAAAAATTGGTAACTTTTGCCCACGAATGAGGGTCATCAGCGTATCAATCGTTGATATTCCAGTTTGTATATAATCCCTAGGATAACGCCTTGCAACAGGGTTTATTGGTCGTCCATTAATATTGTAACGATGTTTACTATAAATTTCACCACCGTCATCAATGGGTTTTCCTACACCATTAAAAGCACGACCGAGAACCTCTTTGGAAACATTCAATTCAAAGGGTTTTCCTGTAAATTTTATAGCGGTGTTGTTTGTTGATAATCCTTGAGTGCCTTCAAATACCTGAGCAATTACAAGTTTTTCTTCAATTTTAATAACCTTCCCCATTCGAATTTTGTGATCTTCCATACGTATTTCTATGATTTCGCCATAAGATGGATTATCTACATTCTCCAATACAATTAAAGGTCCTTCTATTCTTTTTATATTTAAATATTCTTGTCTCATAAAACCCCTACTTATATTTTCTAATCAATGGTTCATAGAACGCATCTATGGCTTGCATCAAATATCCAAAATCCTGTAAATTATCATTTTTTATGGTATATTTGATTCTGGTTACCTTTGAATATAACTCATCATTCTTGACTACAGAAATAGGAATGCCAAGTTTTATCGCTTCTTTACCTCTTTCATAAAGATAATTGATAATCTCCAGCATTAAATGCTGTTTCTGTATTGGTACATATGTATCTTCCTTATGAAAAGCATTTTGTTGCAGGAAACCTACTTTTATAACTTTAGCAATTTCAAGAATTAATCTTTGATCATCAGGTAATACATCTTCACCAACCAGCTGTACAATGTCTATTAGCTTATCTTCTTCATGTAAAACTTTTATCATCTCAGCTCTTAATTCCATGAGATTTTCAGATACAAAATTGGAATACCAATCACTTAACATCTTTAAGTACCCTGAATAGGAATCCAACCAGTTAATTGCCGGATAATGTCTCGCATAAGCCAACTTTTTATCTAAAGCAAGAAACGCGTTCACATACCTCTTTGTATTTTCTGTGACAGGTTCAGAAAAATCTCCTCCAGCAGGTGATACCGCACCAATAATCGTTACCGACGCTTCTTGACCACATAAAGTCTCCACTAAACCTGCACGTTCATAAAACCCTGCAAGCCTCGAAGGTAAGTATGCAGGAAAACCTTCTTCTGCAGGCATCTCTTCAAGTCGACCTGACAACTCCCTTAAAGCTTCAGCCCACCTAGAAGTAGAATCTGCCATAATCGCTACGTGATACCCCATATCTCTATAGTATTCTGCTATGGTTATGCCTGTATAAATACTTGCTTCTCTGGCAGCAACGGGCATGTTGGAAGTATTTGCAATGAGTACTGTTCTTTCCATAATGGATTTTCCACTGATGGGATCTTTCAATTTTGGAAACTCATTTAAAACATCAGTCATTTCATTGCCACGCTCACCGCAACCAATGTAGACGATAATATCAGCATCAGACCATTTGGCAAGCTGATGTTGGGTCATGGTCTTTCCTGTACCAAATCCACCTGGTATAGCTGCAGTTCCACCTTTTGCAATAGGGAAGAATACATCTAATACCCTTTGACCGGTTAGGAGTGGAATCGTTAGGGCTTTTCTCTCCAAAATAGGTCTTGGTTCCCTTACCGGCCATTCTTGATACAATTTAACTTCTATTTTTTCGTGATCCTCTGTTTCCAAAACACAAATAACATCATTGAGCTTATATCTACCATCTTGAACACAGTGAACGACTCTACCATTTTTACCTGGCGGCATCATAATCCTATGCTCAATGACAGAGGTTTCGGGTACAACGCCAATGGTATAACCTTCATCAACGTAATCCCCTTTTTTTACAACCATTTCTACATACCACTCTTTATCTTCATCAATGGTTATCAAACCAATACCTTCAGCAATAAAATCTCCTGAAAGTTCTTGAAGTCTTTTGAGCGGTCGTTCTATGCCATCAAACATATTTTTTAACAAACCTGGTCCCAGTTTTAAAGACAAAGGTTTACCCGTTGAAGTAATTTCTTCATAAAGCATTAAACCTTCCGTTTCTTCATAAACTTGAACAGTTCCTACGTCACCATCTAAGCCAATGACCTCTCCAATGAGCTTTTGTCTGCCTACCATAACCATTTCACGCATTTTGAAATTGGCCATACCCCTGCCTTTGACAACAGGACCATTGATCATAATTACTTTTGCATCATTTCTCACTGAATTCACCTGCTTCTTCTAAGATGTTATAAATCAACTGTCCCATATATCTTCTGTTGTCTTCAATAACAGAATCAATGGAAAGATCTAATCTTGTCGTTTGATCCTTTTTCATTAAGATCATACCGCCTATAATAGGTTTTTCATAAACATGAAATTCATCACAGGACAAACCCAGATGCTTAAAAACTTTACTTAAACCATATCTTCTGTCATGATAATCTTTCTGATTAAGATACACTTCAAAGTGACCCAGGTGCGCTATAATTTCATAATGTTTCTCAATAACCTGACCCAAATAACCAAAATAAGCCTCCGAATTTACAAACTCTTGAGCATAAGTCTTAACACCTTCTAGCAAGGTGTCAATCATCGTTCTTTTCTTTAGAAGTAAACGCCTTTTCTTCTCAGACCTTGCATTTGCAAGACGTTGATGTTTTTCCTTCTTGACGCCTTTCAATAAAGAATCTTCATATTTCATGCGTTCTTTTTCAAGAAGCACCTGTCTAGAAGCAAATTCAGAAGCCATTTTTTCTTCTAAAGCAACCACTTTCGCATCATATTCCAATTGTCTTTTTTCAACAATTCTTTTTGAAAATAATCTTAATTTATCGTTAACTGTTATCATTTTTTAGTCCTTTAAAGTTTTAACCCTATGGATTCTCGGATATATTTTGTTATAAAATCCTTTGGAATTGTATCATTTGGTCCTGGCACTTCCACAATAAGGGTTGTATTTTGCTTCATTTTCATCTCTAATAAAGCGGATTCAACCAGTTTTTTAACTTGAGTTGTTACAATAATCATACCGATATTGGGATCTTCAAGAAGAGCTTCCATCTTCTCTATAATAGCATGAGGTTCTGTTAAAATTTCTCCAGAAATACCTGCCATTTTAAGTCCAACGAGGGTATCGTGATTGTCACTGATTAAATAGGATTCCATTATAGTTTACCTATAATAAGAATTGAAATAATTAAACCATAAATAGCAATACCTTCTGCAAGACCAACAAAGATCAGCGTTTTACCTAAAATTTTTGGATCTTCAGAGACTGCTCCTAAAGCAGAAGAACCAACAGCGCCTACTGCATATCCAGCACCAATTGTTGCTAAACCCGTTGAGATGGCAGCTGCAATATAACCAAGACCAATGCCACTGTCTGCCACTTGTGTTGCAGTATCTGATGTTGCTGCAAATACCGCGTCTGGCACTAAAATTGCCATGGCAATCAACATAAGCGGAATAAAAGTAAAGACATTCACTTTTAACATTTTTCTTAATCGTTTCATAGATTTTTCATTCTCTTTAATCAGAAAATAAATACCAAATCCCAAAGTTATAAGTACAATTGCTATATTTAATACTAAAATCCATTCCATTATTTATTTCCTCCTAAATCGTCAACAACCGCTGGTGAGAAAATCTCCCCTTCTCCATTATAATATTTGCTGAACATTTCATAATAAACCAAACGCAAACCTTGAATAAGTACAATAAGGCCTTCTAAACCTATAACCACAGCATTACCAATAACAAACATAACAACTTCACCTGATGCCGTTCCAATTAAAGATGCGATGGTATGGAACGCCATAAATAAACCAACGTGGTTCAAAGCGAAAGCTCCGACTCTTATAAATGAAACACTATTACTCAGCATCCCTAAAAAAGTCTCTAAAAGTTCAAAGCCACTTTCCACATAATAAGCTGAAGCAGGTTCATGATACAATGGTCTTTTCTTTAAAATACTGTTACTCAAAGGTTCTCGAATCACCATGAGTACAACTGCTATTACGGCTAGTATTTTCAATAGATTAACAGGTACCCAGCGCCATCCCAATGCAGAACCTCCAACCCACAAAAGAAGCACCAGATAAAGACATAAGCCAACAACGCCATTCCTACCAAAAACCCCTTCTTTAAGATCTGAGGATTTTATTTTGTTAACAATGCTATAACCATAACTGATCAATAAAAATATCAAGCCTGTGACGACAGCTAAAATAAGAACTGTATTAATGTGTTCAATCGGTCTTAGAAACATTTTTTCCGAAAGGCTTTCAGGAAACAGTTTTGAAATTACATGCTCATAGCCAAAGAAACTATCATAAAAGAATCCAAACACCATTGAAAACAAGCCAATACGTTTTAAAATGCCACCATAATCACTTGACCGCTTTCTCGTCATGAGAACACCTGCTAAAACAAGTAGCATACCCTGTCCCAAATCACCAAACATAGCACCAAACAAAATCATGTAAGCTAGGGCTACAAACGGCGTTGGATCCAGTTCAGAATAAGATGGTGTACCATACATGTGAACCAAATTCTCAAAAGGTTTAAACAACCAATTGTTATTCAATTTTGTTGGAGGTTTTAATGCTACTACAGTTTCAGCATCATCACTTTCTCCTATGACCATTTGATCTCCATAAGGCTCAAACAGAGTATTGATAAAGTCCTCATCTTCCTCACCAACCCAACCACTGATATAAACGTAATTGCTGGTCACAGCAAGATACTTTTTCATCTGTTCGATTTTGATTTCCAGCATCAGATGTGCATAACAAACCATAAGTCTTTTGCCATACTGTTCATCATACTCTTCTGATCTTAATTGAAGACCTTCAAGTTCCTGATCAATATGAAGCATTCTCTCATCTATTTTTTTGATCATTTCTTCAGGTGTGCCTAAATATTCATCTAACAAGGATATGTCTTCAAAATAAACAGATCTTAGAATGCGTTCGGTTTCCACCGCAAGTTCCTTTAAGGAGATAACAACATAGATTTCATCATGTCCTCTTCTCCCAATATGTAATACTGCTGCATAGATGTTTTCATAATTTCGGATTAATCTCTCCATATTATCTTTGGTTAAAATACCAAATTTAATATTAAAATATTCCAAATCAAAGAGTTTTCTAAAATCAACACCAGGTTCATAAATGCCCTGAATAATCGACATCTGACTCAGCTGACTTTTCTCATCACTTAATTCCTGCATGCGAAGGCGTATCGATGATAAATCCTCATAAATACTATCGATCTCATTTTGCAAATCGATAAAATCAAAAGATGTATCTATTAATTGCTTATCCAAAGTTTTAGGAATCTGCATATATTCCATTAATTTATACAATTTCTTCTGTATAGACTTGTAATCCTTTTTTTCCGTAAAGGTATCAATTAAACACAACCCTGCAACTTCTTCGATGTGTTCAGCATCAACTTTCATAACAAAGTTGTTTTCGTTTATTTCTGAAATAGCACTCACTAAGTGAATTTTCTCAGCAAGGACTATATCTTTTAGAACATCATGGGCTTTATCTTTTTCAATTACAATGTTCAATAATTTCATTTTTTCTATCGCCAAGAAATCACCTCCTACAAGATTCGGATCAAGTAGTCTTTTAATTCATCAGCAGGTATGCCATAATGTTTTGCTTCCATTATGGTAAACAAATCCCGCATTTCAAATTCCAATCGATGGGTAAATGCCACTACTGTAATCATGTTTAAATTAGACTCACGATCACTTTTTAGAAACTTCCCATATAAATAACGATCCATATCTCTTTCTAAATAACGTTCTGTTTTTTCATCGTGTTTAAACAACTTATGATAATGGGTTTCTTCCATAATTTCAAATAATGACGCTTCATCAGATGCATAACTTAGGGCTTTAAGGGTTTCGTAATTCAAATAATGGCCATTATCCAAAGTATAGTTTAGAACTTCTTCCGGTGATAATTTATAGAATTTCTTACCTCTATAAATCCATTGAAAGTTCAAGAAATCAATATTCATTCTTAAAATTTCAAAGATCGGTTTCTCATCACCTTTAAACTTTGAGATTTCAGAAGCAAGCTTAGAAAAATACATGCGGTCAATGTTCATCTCCATATAAAAGAGCATACGATCTTTAGACTCACTAAGATACAATTTAAGGACTTTATAATACATGGTACTTTTTAATCCCTCTATGAATTCTTCCATTGAACGTGATAAAGATAATTCTTTGTAGTTCAAATTCGTATAAACTTCATAGTTCAAATGCTCCTTATAAAGCTCTGTGATATTTTGATTCAAATGCAACGCTCTTAAGTAGGATTTAATATCTTCTGCTTCAAATCTTTTCATCAACAACTTAAAAAGCTTTTTATAATCTCCAGAAATATAACACAAGATTTTTCTATATAGTGATACAATATACCCTTTTATTTGTCTCTCAACATTGGATACCGTATAATCTGTCGGTGGCATATCATTAAAGATATTCCCATAATAAGTATGACTCATAAGATATTCAAATATTTCACTTTCCTTTTCCAGCTTTAACATATTCATATAATCTTCATGGCTTAACAATTTACCAACCATGCCTTTTATTTTTGTATTTAAAGCTGCAAACTTCCTTACATTAGACATATTTATTCCTCTAGAAATACATGTTCAAAAACTTGCTTAACCAATTCTTCCTTGTGATTTTTTAGGATTTCATCTAATCGATCCAATTCTGCATAACAAGTTTCCATAATCTTTTGTTCTTCTTCAATGGATTCATCAAGAATTTGCTGTGTTCTCTTTTTAGCATCAATTCTTGCTGCCTTCATATATTCTCGTTCAGATTTTTTTAAATTTTCCAACAATTTATTGTAAAACTCATCTTCAACAATTTGAAGTTTGTTTTCTAAGTCCTGACCTTTTTTATCTATATCATAAAGTTCCGTCAAAACTTCTTCAATATTCAGTTCTTTCAAAAAATCACCTCTTTTTCCTTATATTAATGATATCACTTGGTGCCTTATTTTTAAAGGATACCCAGAATATTCTATATCTATTTAATATTTTCTCCTTTTCAGATATATGAAGGTCACAATTATTCATACAAGCCGCAAAATATATCGAAGGTTCTATAAGAAAATTTCACAGTAACTTTGTTGTTCTTTCATACTTGAAACAAAATATACTATTATTGCTAATATACATTATACTCACAATCATAAGAAGCATTTTTTCTTCCTCGCTTCAACCGAAATAAAAAAAAGCGGAATATCCGCTTATAAATTTTCTGGTTCTTTTTTAAAATATAATCTTTCCGATTCAGATTTCACTTGTTTAATTTGCTCAGCAAACTTATTTAATTGATTCATCATTTCATTCATATGTTCAGTAGAAATATTATAATAGAGATATAGATCTTCGAATTTCTTTAGTACTTCAATAAGCATTCTACCTGCATCCACAAACTCACTTGAGTGATGGCTTTTTATAGCGTTTTTAAACTGCTCCAAATCAATAGCAATGATATCTACTACGTCATTTTCACTTTCAAACTCTTTTAATGGCAATGGATATGGTTTGATTCTTTCTAAAAAATAGTTTCCCTTTTTATTAATGTTGTAAACATACATCAGCTCAAATCCACTTATATCAAAGCTGACATAACATAGCTTACTATTGACAATATTAATCTTCCCACCCATTTGTTGTAATTTCATTGAGTGCTCCAGAACTTCTGCATTTATCAATTTTCTCATATATTCCTCCTAAACATAAAATATCAAAAGATATACTGTTGATAAAACAATAGAGATAATCATTAAAGGAAAACCAATTTTCATATAATTCAGAAAACCAATTCTTCTACCTTTCTTTTCCAACATACCACTTACTATAACATTTGCAGATGCTCCAACCAAGGTACCATTGCCTCCCAAACAAGCTCCCAATGCAAGTGCCCACCAAAGAGGTGTTATACTTATTGCTGACATTGCTCCAATACTCTTTATTAACGGAATCATAGTTGCTACAAACGGAATATTATCTAAAAATGCACTAGCAATCGCTGCTCCCCATAAAATTAACAACATTGTCATAACCATATTGCCATGAGTAATCGCCAAAACTTTTTCTGCAAGGAAATCAATTGCACCAACTTCTACTAGACCTCCTACCAGAATAAACAAGGCAGTAAAGAAAAATATTGTTGGCCATTCAACTTCGAGCAGTATTTCTTCAGGATCTATCTTTGATAAAAGAAGCAGTAATCCTGCCCCAAATAATGCAACTGTTGCCGATTCATAACCAAACGATTGATGAAACATAAACCCGAATACAGTTAAAAACAGTACAAATAAACTTTTCTTTAACAATGCTCTATCTTTAATTGCCAAAGCTTCATTCAAAGCCATTATTTTTGCCTTTTGTTCTTCTGTAGCATTTAAATCCTTTTTATAAATCAATTTTAACAAAAACAAAGTTACTATAAAAATTACAATAGTGATTGGTGTCATATTTTGAATAAAATCTAGAAAGCCTAGTCCCGTTGCTGAACCAATCATAATATTAGGTGGATCACCGATCAACGTTGCTGTACCACCTATGTTTGCCATTAAAATTAATGGGATTAGAAAAGGGATTGGATTTGCACCTAAAGTTTCAGTAATAACTAAAGTAATAGGAACAATCAAAAGTATTGTTGTTACGTTATCCAGTAAAGCGGATGACGCGGCTGTAATTATTGAAAATATTACAATAATCTTCCATGGTTCACCTTTAACAAATTTTGCTGAAACAATTGCAATATATTGAAAAATCCCTGTTTTTTTCATGATGTTAACAATAATCATCATACCAATTAAAAGACCAATTGTATTAAAATCCACATGTTCTAGAGCCATTTCCTGAGATTCAATATTAAATAAAAGCAGTAAAACAGCTCCAAACATCGCTATAGCAGTTCTATTGATTTTCTCTGACATAATAATAACATAAGTTAAGACAAATATACTAATCGCTAAAGTTAAATGATTAAACATAACAATCTCCTATAATGATGGGATACCCCAAAATTTATTTTGATCCGCCTCATATGACGAATTTTGTTCCAAGTTAAAATCTTTCAGCCCATAGAATTGTGCTGACCTATATGCATGAACATCTTTATCTGGTGTCATCTGATCAATGAATAAACACAAAACTACAAACAACGCCAAAGCGATAAAATTTTTCGCTAATTCTTTAAAAGCCTTCATATTCCACCTCTTTTTTGAATCCGTTGTTCAGTATACGCCTCTAAATTTTAAAGTCAACACATTTATTAAAAATACATAAAGTTATTTTGAACTTTCAATTATTTGAAAATTCTGAACAATTAACTTTTTATTATTTTTGTTCACGAAATATATTTTTTGTTGAAATTTCAATTCATACTGAGAATTGTTAATAGATTAACAATTTTAAAAGAAAAACATTCTCATTTAACTTTTAACGGCATGCATAATCCAATTGCCAATTATGCATGATTTTTAAAGGTTTTTTAATGGTTTTGCTGCTTTTATTTCCATTTTCTCAAGGAAGCGTTTTCACAAGAATATTCATTTTCCAAGGAAACTCTGTTAAAAGTATATTAAAGTAGTGAAAATTCAAAAATACAGAGTACATTTAACCAATTCTATACTTTCATGCCATTATAATTATGAAAATAAACACTTATTTATACAAAATTACAGCACACCATCATGATCTCCTTCTTTAAAACCGATGCACATGCAAAAAGTCACCACTTAAGTGATGACTTCATCATAAAGTACTTATCCTAAAGAAACATCTAGTAACATCATAACAGCAAAACCAATCATTGAACCAATGGTAGCAATATCCGTTTTTGAACCGCCTTCTTCCAGTTGGGCTTCAGGGATTAATTCTTCAATGACAACATAAATCATTGCCCCTGCTGCAAATGCCAAAGCGTAAGGTAGAATAGGTTTGATCTTAATCACTGCAAAGGCACCTAATACACCTGCTATAGGTTCAACTATGCCACTTGCCTGACCGTAAAGGAAAGCTTTTGTTCTTGAAAAGCCTTCTCGGCGTAGCGGAATTGAAACCGCCGCACCTTCAGGAAAGTTCTGCAACCCAATACCAATGGCTAATGCAATAGCACCAGTTATAGTAGCTCCCCCTGAGCCTGCAGCAACAGCACCAAAGGCAACACCTACTGCAAGACCCTCTGGAATATTGTGAAGGGTTATTGCAAGAACTAACAGTACACTTCTTTGCCAACTGGTCTTGATCCCTTCCGCTTGATTTGTTTCCAATCCCAAATGTAAATGGGGCAACACCTTATCTACACCATATAGGAATGCTCCACCACCTAAGAATCCAATCACAGCTGTCAACCAAGCAACTTGTCCTAACTCTTCTGCCATTTCAATCCCAGGTGCCAATAAAGACCAAAAGCTTGCTGCAATCATAACCCCAGCAGCAAAACCTAACATACCGTTTAAAACAGTCTTGTTAATGGATTTAAAGAAAAATACCAAGGCAGCACCCAGTGCTGTTACACCCCACGTAAATAGTGTTGCGAATAATGCCTGCTCTACAGGTGTAAAATTCGAAATCCAATCTACCATTTAAGCCTCCTTCTTTTCTATATACTGACTAATCCAATCACCAGCAGCAAATATCAACAAGAATAATACGACAAAATTATATCTTGACTGTCCTTCATACACAAAGTAAACCAATGAAACATAAGATAAATTTAAAAACAAAATAATATTCCAAATATTTAATTCCTTCTTATTAAAGAAGCCTAATAGGACTGTTTTAAAATGAACAAGGATAAACCATAAGCCAAAGACACTTACTGTTGCCAACAAAATATCATTTAAACTTTTCATAAAGTTCATTTGTCTTTTCAATAAATAGGGGTCTTCATCTTTTTGACTTTCACGATAGTCATTCATTGTCCAATATTCAATGTCCCAAGTCCCATTGAAATAAGTGCGTTGAATACGAATCACACCTAATTTCATAAACTCATCCAGGTTATTTTTAATCCAGTGCATTGCTTCAGGTTTAAAATCCAATTCAATGTCACTGGCAATTTTTACGCTATGTAATGGATTATCCAAGTGCATATTTATCTTTTCCTGCAATTCAGGTGTTTTGTAAATATCATCAAAGGATTGCCAGCCACCTTCAGTGTTATGAGGATTGTTATTGATATATAAATTAAATCCAGAATTATAAGAGATTGGAATGAAACGATCAAACTTCTGATAGTTTCTATAGGTCCATGGCGCAATCACAAGGGCCATTGCAACAAAAGTTATCACCAATGCCGACAATGCCTTTTTTAACTTTTTCTCCGATAACCATACACTTGCAAAAATCACAAGGGGATAAGCAATAAAGAAAGGTTTTGTCAAAGCTAATGCGCCAATCACAACCCCTAGCAGGATCCACTTCATCCATGAATTAAACTTCAGAACAAAGATCATAAGGGTCAAACTCAATAAAAACACAGATAAAACTTCTGATCCAATGGTATTACAATAGAAAATATGTTGTGGAAAGAAAATAACAGCTCCAATTAGAACCAATCTTAATCCTCTTTTTTTGACAAGTTGCAACAAGAAAACATACAAGACTGCAATGGTCATCATGGATAGAAAAACATTAAAATACTTGGCAGTCAACTGTGTCGTTGAATTAAAAATCTTAAACCAGATACCCAATAAAGTTGAGAACCCCATCCCTTGAAAAGCAATTGGGAAACCATCCAATTGAAAACCATATCCCGTTGCAACATTAACAGCAATTTTATAATAACTATCAAAGTCTGTTATTTGTGTTGTGGGAATTTCACGAATGACGTACAATCGCAAAAACATGCCCAGCAGTGCCATTAATAGAACAACACCATATTCCCATTTTAAAAATTTCTTCATATTAAGCTCCTCATATACTCTCTTCTTATTATAATAGCCAGGGTTTCCCCTGGCTAGTGTATTATCTGTTTTCTTTGGAAGCTTTAATGAAATCTCTAAATAAAGGATGAGATCTTGTCGGTCTTGACTTAAATTCTGGATGGAATTGACCTGCAACAAACCAAGGATGCTCATTGCCTTCTAATTCAACAATTTCTACTAATCTTTCATCAGGAGAAATACCAGAGATAATTAAACCGTTTTCTTCAATAATATCTCGATAATGGTTATTGAACTCATAACGATGTCTATGACGTTCGTAAATCAATTCTTCACCATAAGCTTCATATGCTTTCGTACCTTTTTTAACTTTACATGGATAAACCCCTAAACGCATTGTACCGCCCATATCTTCAACCTCATGTTGATCCAACATCAGATCAATTACTGGGTTTGGAGTGGTTGGCATTAATTCCGAAGAATGCGCATCGGTATAGCCTAATACACTTCTGGCAAAATCTATAACTGCAATTTGCATGCCCAAGCAAATACCAAAGAACGGAATCTTATTCACTCTAGCAAAGTTTGAAGCAGCCACTTTACCTTCAACGCCACGATCACCAAATCCACCTGGGACTAAAATGCCATCTGCATCTTTCAATCGCGTACCTACATTTTCCATTGTTACTTCTTCAGCTGGTACCCAATCAATGTCTATCTTAACATTATTGGCTAAACCTGCGTGTTTCAAGGCTTCTACAACAGAAAGATAGGCATCGTGTAATTCCACATACTTACCCACTAAAGCAATTTTTACAGCATCCTTTAGATTCTTTTCTATGTTAACAACCTTTGTCCACTCTTCTAAATCAGGTTCCCCACATTCAAGATTTAACATATTGCAAACTTTAGTAGCTAAACCTTCTTTTTCTAACATCAATGGTACTTCATACAAAGTATCTGCATCCATATTTGTAATCACATATTCAGGTTCAATGTTACAGAACAAACTAATTTTATCTTTAATATCATCTGATAATGGCACTTGAGTTCTACAGATGATTACATCTGGTTGAATACCAATCTCTCTAAGTTCCTTAACAGAATGCTGAGTTGGCTTTGTTTTTAACTCACCCGCTTTAGGTAAATAAGGTAATAAAGTTAAATGAATATAACATACATTCTCTTTACCCACATCATGTTTGATTTGTCTGATAGCTTCCATGAAAGGTTGACTTTCAATATCACCTACTGTACCGCCAATTTCAGTAATGACTACATCTGGGTTTTCTTCTTTAGCGACTTTAAATGCTCTTTCTTTTATTTCATTTGTAATATGTGGAATAACCTGAATGGTTGCACCTAAATAATCACCACGTCTTTCCTTGGTAATTACATTCCAATAGATTTTACCTGTTGTCACATTACTATTCTTGTTTAAGTTGATATCAATAAATCTTTCATAATGCCCCAAGTCAAGATCTGTTTCAGCGCCATCTTCTGTAACAAAAACCTCACCATGTTGGTATGGACTCATTGTACCTGGGTCTTTATTAATATATGGGTCAAACTTTTGAATAGATACCTTTAAACCCCTTGCCTTTAACAATTGTCCTAATGATGCCGCTGTAATCCCTTTACCCAAAGAGGATACAACTCCACCTGTAACAAATACATATTTCGTCGCCATTGTAACTCCTTTCAAAACACTGAAACCTAAAAAAAGAGGTGACCATCCCCTAAACAGGGATGACCTACCTCCATAGAATCATATAGATAGACACCCTCTTTTACAGGGCTTCCATTGTTTACTTTTTTCCTAAAATTAAAATACTCAATTAGTATAAACTATTTACCATAGCGATGCAAGCATGAATTTTTATTTCTTTCTTTACGTTACTATTTCACCTTAAAACCAGTAAAAATCACATTTACAGGTTTTTTATAGTTATATTTTAAAACATTTTTGTGTATAATATACAACCTCTAGATTTGCACTTGTGATTTATTTATAATCTTCAATTTTGTTAGGAGAAATTGCTCCTAAAGAAACTATCGCCTTTAAAGCATCATCAACGGGCAAATCCAATTCCTGATACTGACTGTGATCCACATAAACTAAAATGCCACTTGTGGGATTTGGGGTAGTTGGAATAAAAACAACTGATTTCTCTTGATCACCTATCAAGACAGAATCCTTGGTTACAAAACCAATACATTGACTCCCTTCCTTGGGATAAGTTACCAAAACTGCTTTTTTGAAATTATTGGACTCTTCATCTGAAAAGTTTGTAAAAATATCTTTAAGTGGTCCATAAATGGTTTTTACAATTGGAACCTTCAAGAACATTTGCTGAATAAAATTAGTCACTTTCTTAAAAGCAAACTGATTACCTAAATAACCTGCTAAAATAATAGTCGCCAACATAATTAAAATACCTAGTCCAGGAATGCGCTTACCGAGTATTTCATAAATGGAATTGCCGAGAATCGCATCTACGGCATTAAATATTTTCACGATAATCCAAAGAGATAAACCCATTGGCATTAAAATCACTAGACCCAATAAAAACCTGTTTTTTAATTGATTCATTAAGTTCTTCATATTCACCTCATCAGTTGCTCGTTGCTTCCAAATAGAAATTTTCCTCAATTAAGTTATTTGACTCTACTTCAATTCTTTTACACAAAAGAAAAGCGTCGGAAACCGACGCTTCTACTCTAATACAATAATTAAGTCTGCTTCAAACAAGTCTGCTGATAAAGCCACACCATAAACATATACTTTATCACCTACAGTGTAATCACCTATATTCTCATTTGAGCCCTCTAGGGATATAAACCAAGTCTTGTTATTTGCATCTACAGCTTTAATTAAATTAATGTTTGAATGTACTTCGGTAATAGTTGCTTCAAATTCAATTTTCTCAACGGCTTTGTTAATGGAAATATTGCTTACGGATAAACCTGTTAATTCCACAGTTACATCTTGATCCAATCTTAAACCGTATAAACCTAATTCATCTATAGCACCAAGATTCTTAACGACAACATCCTTTGCTACATTATAAGTTTTTGTTAATCCTTTATTTGTAACGATGCTAATTTGTGGGGCATCAGAAATTACGATTTTGACGACTCTACCTGTTGCTTCTGTTGTTAAACCCGTTGCTTCTACAGATACAATTTTACCATGAGACAAAGTCACTTTCACGATGTCACCTTTTACCAAATCCTCAGTAACATTAATTCTAACTGCGCTTTGTTCCAATATTTGTTCAACTAATTTATCATTAAACAACTTAATGGAAACATCTGAACCAGCCTTAAAATCAGAAGATCTTTGCATAACACCTTCAAGAACAACTTGCTCCGAATAAGATACTATTTTCTTCAAATAGTCACCATCATAATAAACAGTTACTTCTTGACCTTTTGTAATGGCATCCAATTCCGAGCTTTGATAATCTCGTTCAACAATCACTGAATTTAATGCTTTCATATATTTAAAACCTTGAGCAGTTTTAACCACCACTAATCTTGAAGTTTCACCATTGACTTCATTTTCAACACCTAAGGATGAAAAGGTTCCTACAAGCATGTCATGCTCAGCTTTAACATCAACATTAGATAACTTATTGCCTACATATTTTATCGAAACTGCAGTACCTGGTTCTAAATTTTGTAATGTTATTTTTTCACCGTTTAGCATAATAACAGCATCTGTAGCATCATATACTTTTAAACGATTGTAACTATCTCTGATCTCAATGATATTTTTATCATAGTGAATAATTGAAACAGTGCCTGTACCACTAGTTGAAGATGCAGCATCAGAAGAATCTGTTGTTCTTTGATAATCTTCAAGTTCTCTTAACACACCAGTGCCAAATACTGAGAAAACATCTCTTCTAAGATTACTGTTAGGGTAATAATATCCATCATTCCCCGATGCAGAGACAATCCCTTTTTCAATTAATAAATTGATATATGGCCACGCCATTAAAGTTATTTCACTACCATCCTTATATCTAATTTCATAGAATTTATTCACATTTTCATTTAAGTAAACATTCAAAGCTTTCGCCATATAAACTGAAGCGTCTACTTTCGTAATCTTTTCGAAACTACCATTGGTATAAAACAAACTCAATTCTGAAGTTCTCAAAATGTTGCGATCCAATGCATAAGCAATAGCGCGATGATTATCAGAACCATATGGCACCAAAGCTTCAGGGATCATTAAATTGTCAATGGTACTTTGATAAGCAATCAAATACTCATCCACTTCAGCTTCTGTTACTTCACCTTTTAATAAGGCGATGCGGTATATAACATCAATAACTTCCATTTTTGTCACTAAACTTTCAGGCATAAAAGATTGATTGTCAAAGCTTGGCATAATGCCAGACGCTGTTACTTTATCAATATAAATCTTTGCCCAGTTATTTTCTTCTACATCAGTAAATGTTCCTGCTGATACAAAGCTAGATAAGATCATCACTACAATCAGCATTAAGCTTAAAAGACTATTTTTTCTCAAAATTTTCCTCCTTTTGATGGACCCCTTCTTGTCTAGAAATGATATAGAGAGGGCGCTGTTTAACTTCTTCGTAAATTCTAGCAATATATTCACCTAGAATACTGATTTGAAGCATCAATATTCCAAAGAAGAACAAAATGACAGTTATAGTGGAAGTCCAACCTTCAATAGGCTTATCTGTAAAGATTTTAAAGAAGATCCAAAATAACATAAACAAGAAACTGAATAGGGATGTGGTAACGCCTACAACTGAGAATATTTTCAATGGCTTGTAGGAAAATGATAAAATAGCATCAACAGCCAATCGCATTAATTTGAAATAATTGTATTTCGTTTCTCCTGCATGACGACCATGACGATCATATTCCACATAAGTCACATTAAAGCCTACCCAGTGGGTTAAGCCTCTAAAAAATCGATTATGCTCATCCATTTTATTCAGTTCATCTACAACACGACGACTTAACAATCTAAAATCACCTGTATCAAGGGGGAGTTCCACATAACTCATGAATCGCATCACTCTATAAAAGGTTTTCGAGGTAAATTTCTTTAAAAAAGTTTCCTTATCTCTTTTCCTTCTTTTCGCGTATACGACATCAAAGCCCTCTTTATATTTTTTGTACATTTCTGCAATCAACTCTGGCGGATCTTGTAAATCTCCATCTATGATGACAACGGCTTCGCCAGATGCATTTCTAAAGCCTGCACTATTTGCCATTTCATGTCCAAAATTTCTTGAAAAACTAACAAGTTTTACTTTATCATCTCTTTCACGAATAAACATCACTTGGTCTACTGTAAGATCTTTACTGCCATCATCTACAAAAAGGATTTCATGTTCATCTGTGATTTCATTTAAAACCTGTTTTAATCGATTATACATGGGAAGTACATTTTCTTCCTCATTAAAGACAGGTATAACCACACTTAATTCCATGCTACCTCCTATTTCCCTAAATATGCTTTGTATTTTTCTATATGCCATTCATGGGTATCATCCATAAAATCACTTGTCTGATTAAAATAAGTGTATCTTATTTTTTGATTCATATCATCATCATCCCAGGTCATGTCAAAGTGTTTGTACAAATTGTTGATTTTCACCAGATTCCAGGCGTGGTTTATTTCACCTACAAAGTCTCCAGTTTCACTCGCCTCACCAAAAATAAGAACATTTTCAATATTTACCTTGTCCAACAAATATTTGAAAGCTTCTGCATAACCATCACACACTGCACTACCTTGTATTAATGCACCATAAGCGGTATGAGACATGTCCGAGATATTCTCTTCGTTACTCATGTCATAAATAATATGACTTGCCAAATAATCATGAATTCCTTTTATTTTTTCGAGATTAGTCATATGAGGCAGGATAACTTCTTCAAGAATTTCTTCAGCTCTTAAATCCAATAAATTAGTCTCCAAGGTATAGTCATCCTCGGGACCAAAATACAACCCTTCACCAAGGCGTTCATAGTTCTCAAAGTAACCGACATATTCAACGCCATTTGCAAACTTTTCATACCCCACACCATAGAGTTCTGTTTCATCACTTGTATAGGGTGGAATATAAATTGTACCATCTTTTTCAATCTGCATCAGTACAAGATCTGAATCATTTCCTTTGTAAAAAGATTGTATCCCATCTGTATACTTTACATATTTGGGTACGGATAACACACCTTTTTCAGCTAAAGCATAACCTTCATAAATCAAGTTACCCTTTTTACTAAAAACCAATTCATAACCTACACCATCTTTAAGATCCGCTGAATAAGGTGTTAAAGTCAGCAAGTATACATTTCCCAAATCATGATATCCAAACAAATAACCTGAAAACTTTTGATTTTTTATATAAGTGTAATAGTAAGCTGAATCATATTGCAAATTATAATAACCATCTCCACCAACTGACGCATCTTTATCTGTATCCTTTAAATGGATCGGCATAAGTTTGTCATGAAACATTTCCATATTAGCCACTAAATTGTCTTGATTTAAATGAACATTTGCATTATTTGCCAACCGAATCAAAGCTTCATTTAATTCATCTCTATAACTCTTGTAATCTGTTTTCAGTTCTGTTAACTGATCTATAATTTCATGATACTCTACACGATTAGAAAGGAAGTTTGGACCATTGTAATCCACAGAATCTTCATATATATGATTCAGATAATAATATGTGTCCTTTATCCCTAGTCCATCACTCTCAATAAAAATCGTTTTTGTATCTCCACGCCACGTTACTTTAGCACCTGTTGCTTCGGAGACAAATCGCAATGGGACATAGGTTCTATTATTATAAATGACCGCAGGTACATCCAGAACCACCATTTCACCATTAATTGTGGCATATGAACTGCCAATGGGCATTTCAATGTATAAATCCTCTTTTTCACCTATGGCAGTGAAATTATCCTCATCCCAACTGACCTTTAAACCAAGAGGTTCAAACAAAAATCTAACAGGGACTAAAGTTCTCCCATCCTGTATATAAGATGGCTGTTCCATTATCAAATTGTTACCGTCTAAAATTATTGAAATATCTGCTGGTTCCTGTCCATAAGCAAAGCTCATGAGACATACCAATAAAACAATAATCAACCCTTTTTTCATTTAATCTCCAATGCTGTCTCAATCATTTGCACTTTACTGTCTTTTATCTGTTGACGCTCTAATTTCACTTCCATTTTTTTAGTTTTGAGGGTTTCCATGTTCTTTGTGAGAATCACTTCCATCTCTTTGATCATTTCACTTGCTATTTTTAATTTATCTGATAATTCCTTACCTTGTAAAACTCCAATTAAGAAACGATCAGAGAACTGTAATAGTTTATTCGTATCTAAATTCAAAGTATAAAGTGCCATAACATCCATAACTTCCAAATGGTATTTTTGAATGGCTTGTTGAATTAGTACCAAATTACTGTTGGTTTCCTTAACAGTTTCATTGATACATGATGAAACCAACAAACCACTTTCCAAAATATCCACTACGCCTAAATCCTCACCTGCATCTAAACAGTGGATAATATTCAAAAATAACTTTTCCAAATACTGACCAGCTTCTTCAGCTTCTTCTATTTCACAAATAACTTCTGAAAGATAGTATTCTTTCTCCGTTAGATCTTTGATTTTTTCCCCTAAAGCTGTGTGTTGTCTTAATAAAATCTGCTCTTGATTCTTTAAAAAGGTTTCATATTGCCTTTCTACTGTAAATTTATTTTGAATACGATCTCTTACAAGTTCTATTTCTTTCATACAAACATTCAATTCTTCAAGGGCAAATTCATACTGATTTTTTGCAATCAAAGCTTCTCTTTCTTCTTGATCTAACTTATCAATTAAAGTACCTTTAATGAGATGAAGAAATCCACTAATCGATAGACCTTCCAATTTGTCTACATCATAACTCTCTTTCTCCATAATCTCTTTTTTCTCTCTTACTTTCTGTTCCAAAAGCACCTTATTATCTAATAAGACCTTCAACCGTTCCTCTGAGCGACGAATTTTTTGAAGGGTCTCTATCAATTCATTATAACCATCCATTTTATAGCCTCCAACATTACTTTTATTATACCAGAACTCTGTTTATAGCGCATTAAAACTACTGATTTGTAATACTATCGTCACTGAAATTTGCATAAAATTATTTTTTTTTTGCACAAAATTCTCTTAGTTCCAAAGTATGCTATGTTATCACACAACTATTTGTTACAATAAATGACATAAAGGAGATTCTCTATGAAGGCAATCGTTGATAATTATCACTTAACATCATTGAATATGACCATAGAAATTAAGGAACTCATAAGCGTCCATTACTTTGAATACTCAAAAAACTATATTTTCGAAGGAGAAAAACATGATTTTTGGGAATTTTTATATGTGGATAAAGGGATTATTAATATCATGGCAGATGATCGTAAATTCATTCTCAAACAAGGTGAAATGATTTTTCATAAACCCAATGAGTGGCACAATGTAATCGCTAATGGTAAAGTTGCGCCAAACTTAATTGTTATTGCCTTTGTTTGCCCTTCACCTGCTATGGCGTATTTTCAAGAAAAAGTGTTGTCTGTCAATCAAATTGTTAAAAGTTGTCTCGGCAAAATTATTGCAGAGGCAAAAAATGCATTTATTTCAGATTTAAGTGATCCTCAACTCAAGTCTCTTGTCAAAAGAAAACAAATTCATTTTGGAGCAGAACAACTCATTAAAACTTATTTGGAATTATTGCTTATTGAGATGATCCGAGAAGAGAGCTCCCTTAAGGAAGTTACCAGAACATCACCAAATATCCGAGCATATGTAGAAGAAGAAAAGGTCAACATTATCATCAACTTACTGAAAGAGAACATCCATGAAAGTTTATCTTTAGAAGATATTTCTAAGCAAACACTTTTATCTAAATCTTCATTACAAAAGCTCTTTAAAAATCATATGAATATTAGTATTATGGAGTATTTTAAGCTACTAAAAATACAGGAAGCAAAAACACTCATTCGGGAATCCAACTATAATTTTACTGAAATTTCTAGACTATTGGGTTATAATTCCATTCATTATTTTTCACGAACCTTTAAAAATGTTACAGGTATGACTTTATCGGATTATGCCAACTCAGTAAAAAAACTAATTGATTACGATGCACACTTGTAAAATGATAAATCCCACTAAGAAACAGCTATTCACTGTCTTTTAGTGGGATTCCTACTTAAGCCATACGAAAATCTATCGCAAAGGGTGGCTCTTTATGTTTTTTGATCCAGTCAATGGATTTGTTTGCCTTTATGGCTTCAAGTCTGTACCATAGTTCAACTAAAGTATTATCGCCTTCTCGTAGCTGAACAGGATTGAACAAAAGCATATCTGCAGCTTTTTCGTGATCACCATTTTCCAGCAAAATCTCTACAAGAAGAACATATAAAGGTTCATAATCAGTCTTTGTATATGCATGCCCTATTTCATAGGCTTTCTGCCACTCATTTAGGGCTTTGAGCACCTTAAAATATAATACTAAATACCTTTCTTTATATCCCTCAAGTTCAATTTCATCCATGAGATTCAACCCTAGTTCCAAGGCTTCTTTTGCTTCTTCATATTTTTCAAGTTTGAAATAGATGTCTCCAAGGGTACCATAGGTTATGGTGTTTTTTTCCATTTCCTCAAGCATCCTTAATGCCCGATGCGGTTTTAAATCTTCATAATAACTTAAAGCTAACATCCATTTTGCATAATAATCTTCCGAACCAGAAAAAATTTCTTCCCAATCAGAATCCACATAGAAAGGATAAATCTTTCTTTTCACATCTGTTTGAATTGACTTTTGATCCAGTAAATCCAATAGAATCTTGACTTTTTCTTCTTTACTATGAGTAAAATCCATTGTAGGAATAGTTTTCTTGGCTTTCTTTAGGGCTACTTTACCATAGGGTTGACCTTCATGGAGAATTTGTGTCACAGGCAATTTCGAAATAAGCTTCGCTTTGTTTTCAAATGCAGCGATCGTATCAGAATTATTTTTATTAAAGATGACTTGTTTTACTGCCTCACTTGAGGTTTGAAGATCACAATACAATTGATTTGGTGCTACATTTTCACAACCAAAAACCTGCATAAACTCTATGACCTGCTTTGGTAATATCATCTCCTGATGCATTTGGGACGGAAATAGTCCTGCTTGAATTTCCAAATAGGCGTCCTCTGAAGGTAAAGTTAAATAGCTTTGCCACTTCTCGCCACCTTTGTGTGTCCCCCAGCAAAACATTTTTCTATAAGCTAAAGGGCGTGTTGAAAATTCGTAGAACAAGAAACCTTCCTTATACCCTACACCTTGCCATGGATACTTTTCATCCTTTGATATCTGATAAAAATATTCATTGGAATGCTTAAAAGACTCTGGATAAGAAGCATCCTCCATCCAATTGTTTAAAGTTGGTAAAGTCCCATCATTAAAAGTGTTGATTAAATTTCCTGTAGCATCTAAATAAGGCTGAATGTAAAGCACCCTGTCTGTGGAAGAGAAAATTCTGGTTTTCTCCATCGCTGGCACAGCTACATTAGACCAATAATACAAAGGAATTTCTTTGTCCTTGATATTAAAGATTTTTGTATAGCAAATCAATTGATCTTGATGATTAGGCAAATGGAAATCAATTTGATAAAACAATCCTTTACAACGCTCATACTCATACATTCTTAAAACGAGATCTTCGCCATGTTCAATGACTGCAAAATAAACATCATCACAAGTGAGAAAACTATGTCCAAAATGGGCCATATTCCATTCGATACCACCTGAAAACCATGCATTTCTAAGGGCAAGATTTCTAGGTCTGAAAATTGGATTCACCGTTAAGAGTTCTCGCTTTTGAACCTTATGATACAAGGCATATAATCTACCTCCATATTCAGGTAAAAAGGTTGCTTTTAAATATTTATTTTCCAAGACAACAGTCTTTATTTCCATTTCTATCAATTCGTTTTTATAACCGTCTTGAACTTTATATGGCAGAACTCTGAATCCGCAATGATGACCTAAGGTCTCCTTAAGGGACTGAGACAATTCTGGATGAACATCCACGGGTTTATGGGGATTTAAATCTCTTAATATAGGCATAGGGTTTAAAGAACCTATTGGACTTCCCATAATTTTCATGGTTTCCACTTTTATCATTGATTTTCTCCTAGATTCATATAATACCATGCATCAGCACACATATCTTCTAAATTTTTATGCGCATCAAACTTCAAAATAACCTTGGCTTTATCTGTTGATGCATAACAACTGGCAATATCACCACTTCTACGATTTACGACTTCAAAGGGTATAGAGATTTGATTAACCTTCTCAAAGGTTTTCACCATTTCAAGAACACTATAGCCTCTACCCGTCCCTAGATTTACAATTTCCAGCCCTATATTTTTTAACAAGTATTCCAAGGCTAAGACATGTCCTCTGGCTAAATCAACCACATGAATATAATCGCGAACACCTGTGCCATCAGGGGTATTATAGTCATTACCAAAAATATTTAATTTCGGTCTTTCTCCTTTTGCAACCTGACAAATAAAAGGCATCAGATTATTAGGTATTCCTTTCGGCGATTCACCAATCAATCCACTGGAATGTGCACCGACAGGATTAAAGTATCTTAAAATCATAATTCGCCATTTTTCATCACTACGACTTAAATCACCGAGCATTTCTTCAATCATTCTCTTTGTAGTGCCATATGGATTTGTCGTACTCAGTGGCATTTCTTCATGAAAAGGGACAGGATTTTTATCACCATATACGGTTGCCGAGGATGAAAACACCAAATTGAAAACCTTATGTTTTGCCATCGCTTTAAGAAGTGTTAATGTGCCATTAACATTATGATCATAATATCGCAAGGGTACTTCTACGGATTCACCTACAGCTTTCAGGCCCGCAAAATGAATAACACTTTCAATATTATATCTTGTAAAAATTTGATCTAGTAATTTCTCGTCTCGAATGTCCCCTTCTATAAACACAGGGTCTTTTCCTGTGATTTGATCAATTCGATTTAAAACTTTCTTTTCAGAATTGTATAGATTATCAAGAATCAAGACTTCTTCTGATTTCAAAAGTTCCACAACCGTATGACTACCAATATACCCTAACCCGCCGGTTACTAAGATCATAACTATCCTTTCACACCGCCACCTGTAACACCTGCGATGATTTTTTCTGATAAGAAGATATACAATAAAAAGGTTGGTAAGAAAACAATAACAACCGCTGCAAACATGCCTGCCCAATCACCTATATATCGCATCGATTGAATCATAGAGTAAAGACCAACTGCTACAGGGCGTAATTCTGAGGTATTTGCAAAAATCAACGCCATAAAATATTCATTCCAAACCGTAATGAAATTAAATATGGTCACAGTAACAATTGCAGGTTGAGCTAATGGAAAGATAACAATCCAGAACGTCTTCATAGGTGAGCAACCATCTATTGCCGCAGCTTCTTCAAAGTCTTTAGGGATCGTTTTAAAGAAAGTAATCAAAAAGAATAAAGTAAAAGGAACATTGATACCAATATACAGTATAATCAACAACAATCTCGAATTTGCAATGTTTAACTTCGTTACTAATGCAAACAAAGGTAAAATAATCATGATTTGTGGAATTCCCAAAGCAGAAACAAAAACACTTTCCATGACATTGGAGAATTTAAACTTGTATCTTGCCAAAATATAAGCAGCTGGTGCTGCAATTAAAATGACACCTGTGCATGCTGTAAAGGTATACAACATGGAGTTCTTAAAATAGGTTGCTACATTATGGGTAAACAATGCTTTTGAATAATTGGAGGGATGGAATCCTGAACTGAGTATTTTACCGCCAAAGATACCTGATGTTGTTGATAAAGAAGCAACAACAATCCAACCAATTAAGAAAAAGGTAAATAAGATCCATAGATTTAGCATGGCATAACCAGGCAACATAGCTGTTTTTTTATTCATTTTATATCTCATACCAACTCCTAATACTCATATTCATCGGATTTCAAAAGTTTTGATGTGATAGCAAACATTGCCACAACAATCAAGGTTAAAATTACGCCTACTGCTGCTCCAGCACCAACATTACGATCCGTTACAACCATATTGTTGCCAAAGACCATTTGATACATGTACACCATAGGTGTTACAGTTCCCGGCTCTGGATTCAGCGGTGAAAATACTTGAGACCATATGAAGAATGCCACTGAACTAATGGTCCAAAGTACAATATTGGTTCTAAAAACATCTTTTAAAAGTGGTAAAGTAATCTTTGTGAATTTTTGCCATATATTTGCACCTGCCAATGTAGCAGCTTCATAAAAGGATGTAGGGATGTTCTCTATGGCTGCCATGAAAATTAACATATAATAACCAATCATACCGAAACAATAAGCAATCAATAAGCTTATAAAGATCATATCTGGACTCGTCCATTGAATATTGGTTAAAGTTGTAAGATGCAAGCTTTCAAAGACACCTTTCAACAAACCATATCTCGAGCTGAAAACATACTGCATCCACATGGTTCCCATGGCTACAGCTGAAACGACATTTGGTAAATATATGATTGCACGATAAAAGGATTTATATTTAATACCTGAAGTTAAAATCACCGAGAACAACAAGGCCATAGAAAATACAATTAAACCACCAAAAAACCAAATGTTTACTAAATTCTTCATGGATTGAACAAACAAACTGCTTTCTTGTAATCCCTGATAATTTTGCAATCCTACATACTCCCATTTGCTGACTGCATCTGTAATATTTTCAACTTTGAACAAGCTCATAAATGCAGTTCTCACAGATGGATATAAAAAGATGATTAAGTAGGATAGCACTGCTGGTGCAAGAAAAATAATCATCATGGATTTACTTTTTTTCATAAAAATCTCCTTAAAAGGTTGCCTTACGGCAACCCAATAACTTCCTTTACTTCATTGCTTCAATAAATTCTTTAGCAGTAAATTGTCCACTTAATAATTTTGTGAAAGCTTCTGCTATTATTGGTAATTTGTCTGTATCTGCTTGAATACCAGCTGCCCAAGGATAAACTTGATTTAAGTTTTCAAATACAGATTTTGCTTCATTTAATTGACTTGGCCATTCTGCTGTACCACTTACAGGAACACCGAAGGATTGTTTTGCAATTTCTGTATCCCATTTACCAGTTGTTAAGTAAACTAATAATTCAAATGCTACATCTGGATTTTCACAGTTCTTGTTGATTTGGAAGGCTTGGGAACCATAGTTCGCTGCATTTTGTCCATCCACGCCACCTTCAACGGTCGGATAAGAGAATGTACCCCATTTAAAGTCTGGTCCAGTTGAACCCATGATTTCATTGACTAACCAAGTGCCATTTAAGTACATTGAAACCGTTCCAGCTGCAATATCTTGTTGTCCAGCTGGCCACTTATTTGAACCTACGGTATCCGATAAATAACCTTGTGTAGCCAAATATTCAAAGTTCTCTGCAGTTTTCAATACCGCTTCATCATCCCAAAGGGCATTGGTCTTGTCTTGAACTAAAGTTTCTACCCATTCGTACCCCTTATATCTAGCTAAATGGTAGCCCAGTAAGGTATCGATATATGCATCATCAGTCGTTAAAGGTACATAACCTGCAGTTTTTAACTTCTCACACGCTACTAAGAACTCATCCCATGTTTTTGGTGTTTCTGTAATATTTGCAGCTTCAAAGTGCTCTTTATTATACATAAATGCAAATACAAAAGGTTGATATGGTACTGCATATGCAGCATCTTCTTCAGAGAAATATCTTGCTAATTCAATCAAGCTTCCCATTACTGCATCTTCATAACGCTTTCCATCTGTTGTATCATATGTCTTTTTAAGATAATCTTCTAAATTTAAAGCATAGGCTTTCCAGTTTTTAGTGACACGTTCCAAATCTTCATCCCAAATGTCAATTTTTTGACCATTGTCCAGAGCGGGTTGTAGTGTTTTTCTAATTTCTCTACCATTCCAGTTGATTGTCACTTTCACATCAGGATTCTTTTCCATAAACTCTTTGATACCCGCTTCCAAAGCAACAGCTTGTGGTTCCGTTGAATTCCACATTGACCAGTAAACCAACTCAACTTTAGCCCCATCATCACTACCTCCTGCATCACTATTTTGGGATGCACAACCTGATAAAGCTAACATTGTAACCATTAAAAATATCAATAACCTTTTCAAACCTTTCATATTCCCCTCCTAAATTATATAAACAACCGATTCTAGCGGTATCGGTTAACCACTTCTACCATATCCTGATATTGTTTCTCCATTACTTCCACAAATTTAAATTGATTTTTCGCGCGAATCAAATTGTGGTTTGACTTATGGGTTTTAAAGTAAACATCACCCTTTAAATAATCGGTTAAAAACCGAACACCGCATTCCAGGGTCATTAAAATAGCTGCATCTGGTAACCACATGATTTCTTGAGGTGTTAATTCTGTTCTCAGAACAGACAAGTAACCTTTTGTATAAGATTCAAATCGCTTCAAATCTAATTTTAAAAGTTCCAAATGCTCTTCATCTTCAGCAACTGTACTGCCACAGGATCTAATAGCGTCACCAAAATCAAAAAGAGCACTTCCAGGCATAACAGTATCTAAATCTATAACACATCTGCCTTTCAAAGTTTGATTATCGAGCAGTACGTTATTCAGCTTTGTATCATTGTGTGTAACTCTTAAAGGAATTTTATGTTGTTCAAGAGCGCTAATCAACAAATCTGCAGAAGCCATTCTCTCAAGGGCAAAATCAATGGCATCCTGACAACTCTCTTTTCTGTTCATAACATTCTCTTCAATAGCCATTAACAAGGCTTCAAATCTTTTAGGTGTATGATGAAAATCCTTAATGGTTTCATGAAGCCCTTCCACAGGAAAGTCTTTCAAAAGCAATTGGAATTCTCCAAAGGCAACGCCTGCATGCTCAAACATTCTTACATCTTCTGTAAAAGTGTGACCAGTTGCATTTTTTACATAGACATAACTTCTCCAGTAACTGCCATCTGGATGCTTATAATAGCATTTGTCATGGGTAGTTCTAACCAGTGCCAGAACTTCATAATTTTCAAAATCATATTCCTTAATGATGTCTTGCAAATACAAAGTCACATTCTCTATATTCATCATGAGTTTCTCTGTTTCGAGGAAAATTTCATGATTCACTCTTTGTAAAATATAATGTTTGATCACTTCATCTTCATCTTCAAAAGTAACAAGATAAGTATCATTGATATGACCATCTCCATAAGGTTCCACGCACTTAAACTGTCCTTGAAAAACAAATTGTTTACAAATTTTCTCCAATGTATATTGTTGAATCATGTGTCCTCCATAATGCTTCAGGATATTCTCCTGCCTTTATTTTTTTTGTTATTGCATCAACAATTTCTGCTTTATCTTCCTTGTAGGTTACACCGTACCATTTTTCCTTACTTTCAAGCACTTTGATAATGGTATGCTCTTCAATGGCTTTTGACACAACATCAGGTAAAAAGAATTCACTTTTTAAAGGATCCTTCATTTCAAAACGAAAGATGTCCAATTGGTTAGATATTCTTTGAAGCACATTGGGATGAAAACCCCACATGTTCATGGATACCAATTGATCACTAGGCAAATGTTCTTTGAGATCCCCTTCTTTTGAGATAATTTGATTTTCTTCGAAATATATTTCAATTTTTTCTTTTACAGAGATTAATTGATGATTTTCAACTTGGCATACGCCCCGAGAAACAGAACCGTGTTTTGTCATGGTCTGATACAGATTAAAGGCAACCATACCATAAGTGCACTCATTTACATCCTGAGTTAAAAATTGATACATTTGCTTAAAGGCTTCTCTACCGTAATAATCATCTGCATTAATTACTACAAAGGGTGCATCTATTTTATCTCGTGCTGCATAAACCGCATGCGCTGTGCCCCAAGGCTTGACGCGATGCTTAGGCACTTCAAAAGGTATATCTGAAATGTCTTGTACAACAGTCTCAATGTGAATTTCTTTAGAAATGCGATTACCAATTAATTTTATAAAATCTTCTTTAATCATTGCATTAACAATAAATATAACCTTTTTAAATCCTGCTTGATAGGCATCATATACTGAATAATCAATGAGTCTGCTCTCATTAGGTCCAATAGCATCCATTTGCTTCAAACCACCATAACGACTACCTAATCCGGCAGCCATTATGACTAAAATAGGTGCTTTCATGAATTCCTCCTTGTTCAATCTGTTAATGCTATTTTATCCAATAGGATGGTCTGTGGCTTTACACAATAATGCAGAATATTTGTACAATTAGGATTATAGTCTCAAACTTCGCACATAAAATATATCTATGAACATTGAAAATTCAATACACGACAAATAAAAACTATATCAAGCAGTCGCTTTTAAG
>JAFGVN010000058.1 GCA_016937975.1 Clostridia bacterium | reverse complement strand
TAACCTCGCGCAGACTTATTAGACTTATTTTTGGATTACTAGACAAAAATAATTTATATGATCCTAATTACAATACAAAATAGTGATTATAACTTAATAAAACTTAGGTTTTTTTGTGATGCAAAAAATAAGCAAAATATAATAATAATGTTTCTGAATAAGCTCTTGATCATTTATAAGATTGCTTATCCATCACTCACATTATAAATGGCAAAATAATGGCTTTTAAATTATCCTAAAAAGGTTTGATGGCTTGGATAAAAGGTTCAGATTTTTCATACATAGTCCCATAACCACATCCATAAAAATACGCGTACTGACTGTTTTTTATTTGAAAAGCAGTGGCTCTTGTTTCTTCAGCTGGTATTATATGATCATATTCTGAACCTACAACTAAAGTTCTTGCCATAATCTGTTTGACAGACTCTCTAACATTAGAATTGTCTGAACTATCAACGGATAGAACAGTCGTACCTTCTGATGCAAATCTTCTCGCTATGTTATTACCCTAAAAGTGAGATATTTCAACACACTTTTCCAAACAATTACTTATTTTTGTTGAAGGTTTCAAAAAAATGTGGAATTCTTCAATTTTTCTAGTATAATAAGAATAGAATATATTTAAGGAGGCATACTTTGAAAAAAGGTGATTTTATTTGGCTTGCTGCATTGGCAGCAGTAGTAGCATTCTTACTGGTTCCTACAACTCACGATGTATTTAATGATTTAACAGCTTCTCACCCATATATAATGGGCTTCATTAAATTTGCTGTATTAGCAACAATGGGTGAGTTAATGGCATTAAGAATTGTAACAGGGAACTATAAGAAACCAGCAGGTTTAATTTGGAGAATGATTATTTGGGGCTTTATCGGTATGTTAATTACATTGATGTTCAATGTATTTGCAGGCGGTGTTATTGCAGCTCAAAGCAAAGGGTTCCTACCTTTTGATGGTAACAATTTTGCATTTGCATTTTTCACATCAACTATTATGAACTTATTCTTCGCTCCAGCATTTATGGGTTTCCATAAATACACAGATACATTATTGGATCTAAAAGCTGAAAGAAAAGGAAAAGTTACCGTAACAGATATTACAAATGCAATCGACTGGAATGGCTTTGTTTCATTTGTATTAATGAAAACTATTCCTTTCTTCTGGATTCCTGCACATACAATTACTTTCTTATTACCACCTGAGTATAGAGTAATTGCTGCAGCATTCTTATCTATTGCATTAGGTGCTATTTTAGCCTTTGCAAAACGTAAAAAATAATTGTTGAGATTTAAAAAAATGACCCATAATCTACGGATTATGGGTTTTTTGTTGACAACACTTACAAAAAAATATATACTCATATGCGAATAAGTGCATACGAGGAGGTCCTATGAATTCAACAAAATTGTTTAAACTGCTTTCTGATGATACAAGACTTAGAGTCACTTTTTTACTTTCACAAGATGAGCTTTGTGTTTGTCAAATAGCAGGTATAACTGGTATTGCACAACCAAAGATCTCAAAGGCCATCAGTAAGCTAAGGGATTTGGATTTGGTGATAGACCGTAGGGAAGACAAATTTATCTACTATCAATTAAGTAAAGAGCATGCCTTACTTGAAGTTGTTTTACAAAATCTTTTTAATCATCTTCATGAACATGAACAATTGAAGGCTGATTATGAAAATATTCAAAGAAAAACAGATTATTTATCAAATTGCAATGGTATTGTAACCATTGAGTAGGAGGCTTTATGGAGATTTTACGATTCTTAAATGATCAACTGCTTAAGATGAATTGGTTGTCCAACTTGATTCACGACTTGTTAAGCAAAGTATTTCATTTAGATGAAACCACACGTTTGTTTGGCAGTATCCACTTTTATATTTATGATGTCATTAAAATATTTTTATTGTTATCATTCTTAATTTTTACAATTTCATTGATTCAAAGTCACTTTCCACCAGAGAGAACACGCCAAATCATTGGTCGATTCAATGGTATTACCGCCAATATTCTTGGAGCTTTATTAGGAACCATAACACCATTTTGTTCTTGTTCGAGCATTCCTTTATTTATTGGATTTACCAACGCAGGCTTGCCAATTGGTGTGACCTTCTCTTTCCTAATTTCATCACCACTGGTTGACTTGGCATCTGTACTGATGCTTGCTAGTATTTTCAACTGGCGTATTGCATTGGCTTATGTTGTAGTCGGTCTTGTCCTTGCAGTAGTAGGCGGTTCATTAATCAGTAAACTAAAATTAGAAAAATATGTGGCTTCCTTTGTGTATAATGGTGATTTTAATACCGATGAAGTTGAGACACTTACCTTTAAAGAACGTCTAGATTTCTCAGTCAATCAAGTTAAGGATATCATTAAAAGGGTTTGGATTTACATTTTAATTGGTGTAGGTATTGGTGCATTGATTCACAACTGGATTCCAGAAGAAGCCATTGCCGTCATTTTAGGACAGGACAAATGGTATTCTGTTATCATTGCTACTTTTACAGGTGTACCAATGTACGCTGACATCTTCGGAACTTTACCAATTGCTGAAGCATTAGTCACAAAAAGCGTAGGTATTGGTACCGTACTTGCTTTCATGATGGCTGTCACTGCACTTTCATTGCCTTCACTTATTTTATTGAAACAGGTTGTTGAAACAAAATTGCTGGTCATCTTTACAGCAATCGTAACGATTGGTATATTAATCATTGGTTATACTTTTAATGCATTAAGTTATTTATTGATTTAAGGAGATTTTTATGATTATTAAAGTTTTGGGAACAGGATGTAAAAAATGTGATACATTAATGGCTAATGTAAAAGAAGCTATTGCCAACAAGAATTCAGATGCTACAGTTGAAAAAGTAGATGATTTACAACAAATTCTTAGCTATAAAGTAATGAGTACACCTGCACTTGTTATTGATGAAAAAGTAGTTTCAAAAGGCAAAGTTTTAAAAACTAAAGAAATTGAAGATTTAATCTAATATTCAAGAAACCCGAAGGCTTAGACTTCGGGTTTCTTTGTATGATTTTAAAAATTATTCATGATTATTCTAATAAAAAATCAATCAGGTTGATCTGCTCAATGCCATCTACATTAGAGTTTCCATAATCCATAGTAAGCATTACTTTTCTGTGATTGTCTTGAATGATGTTAAATCCCTTCAATTTTCTTGCTTTAACTTTCTCGTCTTGTATGGATAACGCAACTTGATAATATATTTTCTTTTGATCTTTACTTGCAACAAAATCAACTTCAAATCTATATCAACACCAACAAAAACATGATATCCACGTCTTATTAATTCATTGTATACAATATTTTTAATAATTCTTCCACGATCTCTAACTACGTATCCTTCAATCATGTTCCTTAGTCCATTTACCACATCTTCGTATACCTGTAATCACTTTTTTGAACCTCTCACGACTAAAGTCATAAGATTCTTAGGTAGAAAAGCCTAACAGCTTTTAATTGACTAAGCTAACCCGCCAGTTCC
>JAFGVN010000057.1 GCA_016937975.1 Clostridia bacterium | reverse complement strand
TCCTTCTTTGATGAGCGATCTGGCCAGTTCCAAATCTGGTAGATGGTTTTGAGGGAGGTTTTGTACTTGCACAAGCCTTCCTGCCCACCGCCCGGTTCTATTTGCCCCGTAGAATTGGAGTAGTCCATGAACCCTTCCATCCTTTGATACTGATCTCTCAATTGCTTCATACTTTTTCACTGAGGTTTTTGCCATGAGCAGTCTGAGCTTCAATACCTCTAATACCTCTCCATCTGTTTGCTCTACGAGTCCTTTTACAGTTTTCTTATCAAGGCTCTTGGTTTCAATCCCTCGCTCTGAAAGCCACTCCTTTACTTGACTTACGGAGTTTGGGTTATCAAGTCCCGTAATCTCATAAGCTTTGGCTGTCATATAGTCCTTATACATCAGGTCACATTCAACTGCCTTTGACACCATATCAAGGTCTACCAATACGCCACGATCATTGATCTCCTGATCCAGCTGATATAACATCAGCTCATTCTCAGGGATAGGGTACTTTCGAAGCTTCCAGCGGATTTCACGTTCTGCATCCACATCTCGAATACAATAGGCTTTGAAACGTTCCCACTTCTCCCTGTCATGCTCGGGCAGGTTCCGCTTCCTGCCACCATTTGATTTAGTTGGTTTGCAGGGTAGCGAGAAGTACCTAACCAGGTCCGCCCCTTCCTTCAGCTTCTTTCTTTGAATGTTTAGTACCTCACCAACGCCCTCTAGAGATAGGGGTAGAGCAAGTAGAGATGCTTGAACAGCAGTGCATTGCCATGCTTTGGAGGTTAACTTCACACCCAGGTACTTCGATAAACACACTCTCTCAAAGGTTGCGTTAAAAGCTGTCTTGATTACACCGTCATCAGTTATGGCAGATATAACTTCATCCGGGATTTTCTCACCACAAGCCAAATCCACAATTATTGTTTCATCCTCATCGAAGGCATAGGCGAGAAGTAATATTGTAAAGTCTGGACTATCCACATAGGCATAAACACCGCACTTGGTTAGATCCACACTTGAGTAGGTTTCTATATCGATGCTGAGTAGTTTTTCATTCATTGAATCATCCTTTCAAGACCTTATATAAAGGGCGGCAGTTTCCCACCGCCCACATGCCTTACTATTCTAAGAAGTCATCTTCTTCTACTGTGCTAAACTCATCCGCTGCTTTTGAACGTCCGCCCAGGGCTTCTCCATCCTTCAGCTTTTGGATATTTCCAAGTCCTGCAGCGACACCTCGATTACCGTTTGAGTTGTAACCATAGAAGGTGACGCTGATGCGACCATAGCATCCGGAGTACACTTCACTCTGGTCTAAAATTGGCTGAACCTTGCTATCCACCACTTGAGGAGCCTGTCTGCTGTTGGCATTGAAGAAGTAACAGCCTTTGTAAGCTTCATCATCCGGACGGTCGATATCGCCATCACGAAGAGGTGTCTTGAGATTGGTTGGAATCTTGCCACCCCACTTGGATACGGACTCCTTCTTTGCCTTCTCGATTGCCGCTTTGATGGCCTCAATGGTCTTCGTGTCACTCTTTGGCACGATGGCTGAGACACTGTATTTTGGGTCTCCCCCATTTACTGAATCCGGTTCCCAGCAGTGCAGATAGGAAAAACGACATGGTACAATCACTTTTGTTGCTACAGTATTCTTATTCATAATTAATCCTCCTGAAATTCCGCCGCAGCGGTAGTATTGTTTATTGCTTCTCTCTTGTCCGATTCAGGGACAAGGGTAATCTTGCCCTGTGGCTTGTACACCAAATGTCCAAGAATCTTATTGAATTCTTTCTTTCCCATTAACCGCTCCATCTCTGTGATGGTCACTAGGGAACTTTTGTAGATGTCCTTGTAACCGGCTGCCATTGCAGCTTCAGCCACTTCTTCTTCACTGGAATACTTTCTGTTGCTTCGACCTTCGACTAATTTAAAGCCCGACCACTCTTTACCATGAACGATGGCTTGCTCTTGAGCATATGCATAAACATCAGATGCCCATTTGGAAAGCTCGTCAGAGACTTTTAACACTTCAGCAATTTCCACTTCTGACAGAAGTGCCGGCGCTTTAAACTCCATCTTGGCCAGCTCTAGAAACTGTTCTGCTCTGGCCCTACATTGATTTCTAGCTTTACAGAACCGACACCAGTTTCCTGATTTGAATTCTCCCGCCCCCATCAGAGCCATAGCTCCTCTGGGTTTTAGAACCTCCTCGCCCCAGTTCTTTAGATCATCTGGTGCAATGTCCCATGTGCTGGAATTGTTGATCCTTGGTTGGAATATGGTCATCCTGACGATTTCAACATCGTATAGAATTTCAGCCATACTCAGGATGCCAAGACCATAAATCATCAGCTGCGGGTTCTCTTCAGCAAACACAGCCACGCCTTTTCCCAGCTTTAAATCAATGATGTGTGCCACCTTGTCAGTGACGATGACCATATCTGCTGTACCAAAGCACTCGTCCACATATTCCGATGCATCCACTCGCTGTTCCACTGAAAAGATCGGAGCTTTACATGTTCTTTTGGCTTCTTCAATTTCACCAATGACATAGGATACATACTCATCCACCGCTTCCAGCAGGTCATCTGAGTAGTAATCAGACACCGGTCTTTTTCTTCTTATCTTTAGGTGCTTTTTTATGAGGTGCTCTGCCAGTGCGTGGCCGGCAGAACCCTCCGCTGCGTATGCAGATTCCTCATCCTGAAACTGTTCCTCCAGCACCAATGAAGGAGGACAATTTAATCTGCGGTGTGCTGCTGATGGAGAAAATCTGGCATGCGCCCCCATTAAAGGGCCTCCGCTTCAGAAAGCAGGCTGGCATAGTCTTCTGGTTTTACTCCAGATAGCTTTCCGGCATCATACTTCATAAGAAGCGCTTTAATTTCTTTGGTTTTTCCATCCCGACTTTTCTCAGCAAGAACAGCTCTCACTGTTTCAATGTCAATGGATGATTCCTCTTTAGTTGGTTCTTCGTTTACTGGATTTATGCTTGTACCCTCTTCAGCCAAAGCTCGATATCCAGCAGCTAACTTTTCAAACCCATCAGCCAGGGTTAAATAAACTTTGCTCATGACTTACCATCCTTTCCTAATCTAATTTCAGACCTTTGAGAATCTCACGGACACGATTGTCCAGACGATCATCAATAGCTAGTGATTTTGCTTTAATCTGTCTTAGCTCTTCGTCATACATCACAACCGGAATCTTCAATTCTTTTGCTGCTTCAAGCTCATACTCCATACCGCTTGTGATTTCAGGGCCAAGGAGCCAAATCTTATCGCATTCTTTCATCAGCTCAATGCCAAGCTCAATGCCGCGAATCCTCTCGTGCTGATCCTCTTCTCTCAAGTAGTTTGGAAAATATAGATGCGGTACGACTGGCATATAGCCACATTCACATAGAATTCTAGCTACCTGTGCAGCTCGTTTGGTGTTCTTCTCAACGTCTCCCCTATAGGGAGAGCAAACAAATATCTTCTTCATCGCGTGTTCATCCTTTCTTCATTCGGGTTCATCCCGTCTTTTTGTTCAGAGCAAAATCCTTGAAGATACTATTCATTACAGTGAGGTCATCACCAGACAGTTGCGCGCTTAACCGTTCCAGTAATTCCTGTTGCGCAGGCTTCAGGTACTTTCGGTTTATATAAAAACCATCAGTTACCTTCACACCTCCACCATAACGACCACGGATTGTTTCCAGAGGATAAGAAAGCGATAGGATGTCAATATCATTTCTTATGGTCCTGATGCTGACGCCAAACTCAAACGCCAAATTGGCCATTGTTTCATGCCTTCTATGGCATAAAGTTTCTATGATTTCCATACGTCTTTCGTTTGGTCCCATCGCTTTCTCACCTCCTTCCCTTGCTCTGTAGTTAAAGAATAAAAGTTAAATAGGCAGGTTCTTTTCCTATTAAGAAAAACTTTTTGGCGAAACTAATAAAAAAAGAAATTACCTGCGAGTTAGCTAACTCATGCCTTAATACTACTGTGTTTCAAGGGGTTTGCCCCGGACACACAATGTCCGTTTTAAACGCAAAAAAGGCCCCCTACAGAACGCAATTTAAAATCGCAATCTGTAAGAAGCCTTCAAATTAGACAAAAAAATACCGGACATGCTGTGTCCGGTTTGAACGAAAATATTTTTTTATTTCATATCATCTGTTCCTAAAAGGGAGAAATTATTGTCTTTTAGAATTTCATTGCAGTAATGGATGGACTCGTTATATAGTGTGTTGATAAATAGCTCATAGGTTATATGTAGCTCAGTCCCTTTGAATGTTTTTCCTGCTTTTGTCATTAAGTCTCTACTGAATACAGGGTGTAATTGTAACCCAACACAAAGAGCAACAACATGTTCAATTTCTACTGGATAATTTTCATCGTTTCTCATCCTTTGTATAGTCTTGTATCCAATTAAAGATAACTCTTCCAGTTTTTCAACTGAACAGTTCTTCCTTTTCATATGAGCTTTTAAAGTCATTGAAAACTCGGATGGGAGTGAGTTTTTTATTTTGACTATATCAGCCACAGTATCCTTAAGGTCTTTTGCCCTTTGGACAATTTCATTATTATGCTCTGATTCATCATAAACAGTTTCAACAATTTTGTTGGATATGGCACTGCGGAACAAAGTGCATTCCGAATAATACTGAATGCCATAATCTTTATTGTCTCTTAGCCTAAAGTCAAAAACAAAGCAGCACTCATTCATATTTTGAAGCGCATAGTCTGTTAAGCTAGGTGATCCTAGGTCATCAAACTTTACATACTTACTGTCATTGATGCAAAAATGATTGTCTACGAATATATAATTTCCAGAGTCAACAATTACCCTAAACTCAAGATTTGTAGCATACTCAACTAGCGCATCCTGTGCTCCAATCGTATAAGTTTGACCTCGTTGAAGAGCACTGATTTCAAAACAATAATTTAGCACATAATGATTGTCAATATAGGTATAAACCCCTTCTGCTTCCTTATATCCTAAATCAATCATTCTAATTTTAGCTGACATTATTGAGACACCAAAAAACTCCTTCAATTCGAAGATTACGGATTCAATGATGTCAGCTCTATTAGCATGTGGAAGAATTTTTTCGTTTTTCTTAATCAGTTCTTCAATTTTCTGCTTTGTTGTCTTAGCAGGCATAAGAATCCTCGGCGCAAGATGGTTAGCCTGCCACTCCATCCATTCGTATGGAGAACCGTTATTTTCAGTTTTTTTACCTTCCTTTACCTGGCAAGTTATAACTTTTGACATTGGATTATAAATTTTTTCTAATTCAAAGAACAAACAATGTCGATCCCAATGGACACATTCATGGACAATAGTATTATTAACTGATCCAACATTTCTCATAAAGAAAACATTCGGATCAACAATAATTGTTCCTCTTTCAACATCCATAAGTCTATATATTCCGGCCTCATTGTCATAAAATTTTGCTTCCGAATCAGAGAAGTAAATTTGACCGAATACCGTGCAAGATTTAGAGAGGTGTATATACTCGATAGATAACCCCATTCTCTCTGCTAATTCTTCGACATCAATTGGAGTAGGTTCATCTAAAGCCTCAGAGTAATGCCGAGTTAAAAAATCTTCAGCCACATCATCAAGCATCTCTTTATATGTTATAGGAACAAGATACTCCGATAGTTTTCCTTCCTTTTTCTGTTTATGCCTGTAATATATTTCAACATCATGAGTTTGAAAATTTTTAAGCCCATCATTAAAATCTCCTGAGCACTCTACGGTAAACCACTGAGAAATACCATCACTTTCACTATAACTGTGTGGCATCCTCTGACAGACCTCTATTTCAGCAGAGACTACAACTTCAAATTTCAAGTGACTATTTGGGTTTTCATGGATGGTAACAAATTGAACTCTAATGTCTGATAGTTCAGCTTCATCGGGATCATATACTTGGTCAGACTCTCCAGTAAATTTATCAAGATTTTCTTCTACATAAACCTTTATCGCTTCAAAAATTTCATCATAACACTTGTCTTCTACTAACTCTTTGAAGGTATATAATCTCGCCAAAACATCCCCCCCTTAAGAAATCACAAGAACATCAAAATACCCTACTCATCATCTTTTCCAAGTAAATTATAACCATGCGCTCTTAAGAAACCATTACATTCATGAATCGAACTATCAGAACAAGTATTGATCATAAGCTCGTACACATTATGTTCATCGTTGTTTCTGAGCATATAGCCAGATTTCTTAATCAAATCATAGCTTAGTGCTGGTGGTAATTGTAGTCCAATACATAAAGCAATAACAGTTTGTAAGGATGGTCTATAATCTTCTTCATTACGTAACCTTTGTATTGTTTTAGAACCAACATTAGATGTTTCAGACAACTTCTCAACTGTTAGCTTTCTGTATTTCATAAGCTTTTTAAATGTATCTGAAAAAGAATCAGTAAGAGTTTTCCTCACTTCAGTAACTTCTGTAGCCACAGAATGAATATTTACCAAACGTTCTGACAATTGCACAACTGAACTATTTAGAGTGGTTGGGGGGTAAGATAATTTCTTGCTTACCATTCCATACTCAAAATAGTAGGTGTCCGGCGTGTTATAATTGTCAAATTTATTAACATCATAATTAAAGGTTAATACACACTCAGCTAGATTATCCTTTGCATACTGCGTTAAGACCGTTTGACCATTATCGTCTTTAATAACGTATTTATCGTGGTTGATTACAAAATAACCTTCTACATATTTAAATGCACCAGATTGAATGATACTCTTAAAGTAATCACTCACTTTGAGTAATTGGATAGCATTTTGAAAGTTTATTTGTTTAATTTTACGCTTAAATATATTACTAACATCACTTTCCTCAACAGCTGCATGCTTCTTGAAATTCTCAGCCTGTTCCATAACCCTTTTAAATATTTCGTCATCCCATTCAGGTGGATAACCATTTTTGTATAGTAGGACGGTTAAATCCATATTTAACTTATTCTTTATATCTTCTCTTACAGACCAATCTGTATATTTTGACTTTTCATCAACAAGCTCTTTAATTTTTTTTGCTAAAGTGATACATTTTTCATCCTCATATTTAAAGTTATGTTCATCACGAACTTTAACCAAAATATCGTAAAATGCTTTTTCTTCAAATGATATGCCCATCTCTTCAAATGATGTTTTATCCTTGTGAAGCTCATTCATTATTTTAATTAGTTCCTCGGATAAATCATTTACAAAATCATCAACAACATCGCTTGTAAATACAAGTTTATCTCGATTGTTATATTTTTCAATAACATCTCTGAGCCTTTTGTCAAACTCAATAGCTTTAATTTTATTGATTCTACCATAACCTGAAATAGCCTTTTTAAGTAACTTAAGCAAAGCATTATATTTGCTAAATGGCATTTTTAATGCATCAACCTGTTCAGTCAGCTTATCCCCAAAAAGATCTTCTGGTTCCTCAGCATTTATAATGTTTTCCACGCCGGTGCAAGAAATAGCATCTTCTACCATTTTCTCAACACGCCTGTTCATCATTTCTGTATCTGGAGCATGCCCTTTCGTTTGCTTATAAACAATTGATCTTGTAGCCAAATAGAACTGTGCTCTATCAATCTCTTCACTAGTTAATTCACCAGAAGGCAAGCATATTTCATAAGCCGCTTTCATTTTCTTAGTTAGATCCATATAACGTGTTTCAAACTCTCTTGAAATCTGCACATATTCTGCAGCTCGATTCAGACACATCAATCTATCAAGCGGTTCGCCATTATAGAAATCGTTAGCATCAAAATCTTTCATCAATCTGTCTATCAGGTTTAAATAATTCCTGAAGATACGCAGGGTTGCTTCAAGATTGTCAACAGGACCATCATTGCCACCATACTGCTTAAGCGCCTTCAACATATCATCTTTTATACCAATGTAATCGACTACCAATCCTTGAGATTTTCCAGCATATACCCGATTAACTCTAGAGATTGTTTGAATCAAAGTATGCTTTTGTATAGGTTTATCAATGTACATAACAGCCAACGAAGGAACATCAAATCCTGTTATCCACATATCTACAACAATAGCAATCCTAAAATTTGATAATACATTCTTAAACTGTTTGTCCAACGTCTTTCTATACTCTTTGGTGCCTAGTAAATTGTATAATTCTTCTTCATCATCCTTATCTCTAGTCGCAACTAATTTTATTTTTTCAAGTGGCATAAGTTTATGTAGTTCTTCAGGCGGTAGCTCGCTCTCATTCTCACTTCTTTTAGGTTCATTCCATTCTGGTCTGAGATCAATTATGGCTTTTAAGACCTTATACGCAAGTTTTCTATCACTGCATACAATCATTGCCTTTTGTACTATTTCCGGCTTTTCATCACATAATGTCTCGTAATGTTCAACAATATCTCTAGCAAGCTTTTTTATCCGTTCAGGATGTCCCAATAGTCTCTGAATCTTGGACATAGCTTTCTTGCTAGTTTCAACTTGCTCAATACCACTTCCTTCTTCTGTACATTGCTTATAATAATTTTCAATTTCTCTTGCTTGAGCTTCATTTAAAATAACACGAGCCAACCTTGGTTCATAAGCAATACTGACAGTTATTCCATCTTCACATGATTCCTTCATGGTGTAAGAATCAACTATTCTTCCAAATACAGTAATAGTTTCTTCGATTGGGGTTCCTGTAAATCCTACATAAGTTGCATTAGGGAACGAATCTCTTAAATATTTTGCAAACCCAAATGTAGTGTGTACGCCCTTTTCGGTAACTTTTACACTTGATCCTGTATTAGTCTGAGATCTATGAGCTTCATCTGATATACAGATGATATTATTTCGCAGGGATAACAGTCCGGTTTCTTCACAAAACTTTTGGATGGTTGTAACATATACTCCGCCGCTTTCCGTCGCTCCCAGAGCATTTCTTAAGTCTTGTCTACTTTCTATGCTGCGGACATTTTCATCATGTAAATATGACTTTGCTGTTGTAAATAACTCCGACGTTTGTGAATCTAGATCATCTCTATCAGTGATAATTACAATTGTAGGATTCTTAAATTTTTCCCCATCTCGAAGCATTAATTGACGGGCTAAAAAAAGCATAGTATACGTTTTACCACATCCAGTAGCCCCAAAGTAAGTACCACCTTTCCCGTCTCCGTCAGGCTTTATGTGTTGTTTTATATTCTCAAACATCTTTTTTGTGGCAAAATACTGAGGGTAACGAGTTACAACTGCTAAATCTACATCAGTTGAATCTGGATAATAGACAAAGTCGTTTAGAATTTCGGTTATTCTCTCTTGTGACAAAGCACCTTTAATCATAGTAATTAGAGAATTGATCCCATCACTGACTGCTTCACCATCATCGATTTTTTTCCAAGCATAATAATATTCATAAGGTGTAAAAATTGTACCTAGTTTTGAATTGGCCCCATCTGTAATCATAGAAAGGAAGCAATATTTCATTAAATTTGGTATATCTCTTTTGTATCTATTGTTTATTTGTTTCCATGCATCCACTATGGTTGTTTCTTCTCTTATGGCTGATTTGAATTCACAAATGCAAACAGGAATGCCGTTAATAAATACAATTAAATCAGGGCGGCGGAGTACGCTACCCTGAACTGAGTATTGGTTTACTACTTTATAAATGTTGTTATCCAAATCGTTAAAATCTATTAAAGATACATGCAAATTCTGTAATGCACTATCATCACGTGCAATTGAAAAACCACTATTAATCAATCTATAAACCTCTTTATTCCCATCATATAAAGGATGTGATGGTACAAGCTTTATACTATTTATTATGGTTTCAATTTCATTCTCTGTCAGGTTTTCTTTATCGTATTTTTTTAGTAGGTATTTCTTTAAATCATCGACTAATAAAATATCCTCAAATAGTCGATGGATATTTTCTCCATTCTCATATATATAATCTTCTTGCTCAAATAAATTTATTATTGCTTGTTCTAATTCTTGCTCTGTAAATCTAGCATTCAACTCGATCCCCCCTTAATCATCCTCTCATCAATGATCCCTTAATAAGTAAAGGTATCATTGACTTCCCTTTAACTTCCAATTTTGTGATTATCTGCTTTCGTCTATCGTATACTTTGAAAACATTTACTATAGCTTTCTGAAGCTCTAGAGATGGAATTTTAATATCTATTTCTATGAATCGATTCCAGTCAAGATTAGATCTAATGCTACCATCACTTAGAAACCATCCATATCTGTCCATTTCAGGATTTAAAAATAATAAGAATAAGTATTCTGGTAATATCATTGATTTATCGATAATTTCAAAAGTTGTATATGCTGGTGAAAGCAGAACAGGTTCATCTTCAGTAAACAATCCAATTCTTATGCATTCATCTCTACCAGTTTGCATCCCACTAAAAACAAATCTATCTTTACGAATAATTTTATACTTTTTAGGATCTAAATTTTTTGTATTCGCTACCGTAGGCATAAATTGCTTGTCTCTATTTATCCCGTAATACTTCAAGTTTTCGCCTGTAATATTCTTTTCATCTACTTGAAAAATCAAATTTCCTAATGGCACTGAGTCGGACTGTCTTTCGTATTTCTCAATTAGAACTCCACAAGCTAATCTGAAATCTTCTAATCCATGTATTTGGGCATCAATATTTTTTTGAACAGCCTCATAAATTTTTACATATTTTCTTTGGACTTCAATATCAGGTAGTTCTAACTCAATGTCACAAAATCTAGACCATTCCAAATTTCCACGGATGGAAGAATCCGTGCAGAACCATGCATACCTATCAAATTCTGGCGAACTCATAAATATATAAAAATATAGAGGTAATATTATACTTTCATCAATAATTTCAAATACAAAATATGCAGGTGAGACAACCAAGTCTTCACTTGAATCATTGAATGCAACAGGTATCTTTTCATCTCTTCCAACATGCATTAGATTGAACGCGAAACAGTTCGGTGGTACAACTGAATATTTGGATGTATCAGATCCAACATACTTTGATGGCATAAACCGCTTGTCAATATTGATTCCTGAAATATTAGGATAATTAGAGTCGCCGCACTTAATGGATACCGGATTTACAAAGTCACCAACCCTATGTTTACTCAATTTCATAACCGATCCCCCTAAATGCCTCTAAAAGCATCGACTGAGACAGTTTTTCTTCCGATAGTATTTCTTTCATTTCTTTTTGTATTCTACTCATCTCTGATTCAAAATCTATTTCAAGGTCTTTATCGATGAAATCAATATACTTAGAAGGTACTAGCGAGTATCCTTTCTCACGGATTTCATTTTTGTGGACGCTTTTACATAATTCGGGTACATTTGAATAAAGTTTTTCAAAATCAACACTTTGCCATGAGTCATACAATTTTTTTATATCTAATATCTGTTGTTCATCAAACATTATATAACTTTTTTCATAGGTATTTTGATTCCAACGTCTCAAGTCAACAAAAAGCACCTCTTCTTCTCGATTACGTAATTTTCTTCCATTTAACTCTCTTGCCTTTTTGTTATTATTAATTATCCACAAAGTAACGCTAATATCAGTTGAATAAAACATCTCACGAGGTAAAACAAATATAGCTTCTACTTTATTATTCTCAATTAACATTTTTCTGATTGCGGCTTCGTCACCGTCAGAACCTAGTGCACCATTAGCAAGCAGAAAACCCGCTATTCCATTCGTAACATCAAGCTTGGAAAGCATATGTAAAATCCAAGCATAATTCGCATTACTAACAGGTGGAGTTCCATAACCATCCCATCTTGAATCAGCAGTTAATTCATCTTCATCACGCCAATTCTTAAGATTAAAGGGCGGATTAGCCATTATAAAATCTACCTTCAAATCTTTGTGCTGATCATTTAAAAAAGATGATGCATTCCGTTCCCCTAAATCGCAACCGATGCCTCTTATTGCTAGATTCATTTTAGCTAGTCGATATGTAGCAGGACTGGATTCTTGCCCATAAACAGAAATATTAATCTTATTCCCATTATGGTTTTCTACGAATTTTACAGATTGTACAAACATACCTCCTGATCCACAGCAAGGGTCATATATTTTTCCTTCATATGGCTCTATTAACTCAGCAATTAAATCAACAATGCATTTGGGAGTGTAAAACTCCCCTTTTTCTTTCCTTTCATCAATAGCAAAATGCTGAAGAAAGTATTCATAAACTCTACCAATTAAGTCTTTTTCATGAAAACGTTCTTCTGAAATTTGATTAACAGTGTCAATAAGAGACTTTAAAGTTTTTACCTCTACGCGCAGCCCAGAATAGAATTTTTGAGGTAATGCCCCTTGCAATGGTTTGTTATCTTTTTCAATATCAGCCATTGCCTGGTCAAGTATATTGGATATTTTATTATCACCAGCATGTTCTGTAATGTAAGACCAACGACTGGTCTCTTCAAGATAAAATACATTCTCCGCCAAATAAAATGATGGCTTATTTAAGAATATTTGATTATCTCCATATTCTTTTATTAATTCTTTTCTTCTGATTTCAAATTTATCTCCTGCAAATTTCAGGAACACAAGGCCCATTACGGCATTACGGTTATCTGCTTGTTCTACCTTTCCTCGTAATGCATTCCTACAATCAAACAGAATGTCTTCAAGTTTTTTCTCTTTATTATTTTTTGCTTTCGCCATTATTTATTGCCTCCAAATCTAATTTTCTTGCTCATTAATTTCTTTCAGAGATTTCCCCTGACTATTTTTCCACGACCTTGGCCCGCTGGCACTGTAGCCTAATATGAAATCAGCCGCAGCAGATGGGCTGGAAAATAATGTGTCTTTTAAAAACACATTATTAACCACAGTGCCATCACTTAAATATTGCTTTCTCAGCTTAACGATATTTTCTGATAGAGATTTCTCAGAAAATGAATTATTTATAGTTGAATCTTTTAAAACAATAAATCCATCGGGTGCAACTAATCCAGTAGCTGATAAACCTTTGTTAGTCTTTAAATATAGATAATCACTTATAGCTTCATCATCAACCACCTGTACTGATTCTACTATCGGTATCAGAGGCTCAAAAACTTTGTGTCCCAGTGCTGATACTACTAGCTTTGCATTATCTATAAACTCTTCCATTTCACTTTGTTCTGCTTCTGAAACAGTTGATCTCTTTGGTGGTGTTGAATTCATAACTTCATATCTATCAATATCTCTAGCAATCTCATAAAACCTACTTTCAAGATACTTAATATGTGCTTTATTTAAATGATCATCCTTACTAATAAATACTATGGCCTCAACCCAATAATTTTTCTTCTCATTTTTAATATGATCACCTAAACGCTGTATTGCATCTTCAGTTTCACCAATATATACAAGTGGCTTTCCGTTTTCATCATCATACCCAAAAAGAAAATAAACAGAAGGGTTTCTAAGTTCTTCTCTATCAATGGATTTTTTGTAGCTGGTACGAGGAATTTTGTAAGCCTTCCCCGTCCAATTAGAAAGCTCACACATCCAACGTCCACTGGCTGAACCATCCATTAAAAATATCTTTAAGTTTCTACCACGCCTATTCATTCTTCTTATCTACCTCCTCGAACTCTACTTGAACAATATCACTGATTTGACATTTTAGCGTCATGCATATACGCACTAAAACATCCATTGATACATACTCGTTGTTAGACATCTTTGAGAAGGTACTAGGTGCAACCCCAGTTAACTGACGCAAGTCAGTTTTTGATATTTCCTCATCAATCAGCATTTTCCATAACCCTTTATAATTAACTGTCATATTCTAACCTCACTTTTTATGACATATATAAATTCTATACACTGATTTTATTATAACACTAATTTCATTGTGATCACACTATAATTTTCGACTTTTCAAAAGCAAATTCGAATATTCATTTACATAAAATTTGCATTTAGATTTATTAGATACGATTACTTTTGCTAAACCGTTGAACCCTTAAAGCAAAACTACATTTTTAGTGGTGACTTCAATTCATCTAATTTCCTTCTTCTTCTTAAAACACACCTAATATCTATCACTTTGCCCACTTTCAAAAATTAATAAAACCCCTGAAAACACCGTAAATACGCCATTTCCAAGGGTTCATACATCTATTTTCTCGTCAGCAGACAGACGGTCTCCACGTGC
>JAFGVN010000056.1 GCA_016937975.1 Clostridia bacterium | reverse complement strand
TTTATTACAGCCATAGTATGAGATTAACCCTGGAGAATGCTTAACATCAATTCTCTAGGGTTTTTATTTTATTTGAGATTGTTACAATGATAGATTTTGTCATATAATTAAATATAAGAACAAATGAATAAAATAAAGTTTTATATAAACTAATATAGGGTATTCATTATATGATTTAATGGAGGACGAATGGAAACTTATTATATCGGAATAGGCGCATCTGCTGGTGGTTTAGAAGCCTTGGAAGCTTTTTTCAAGGAATTGCCTGAAAACACAAACAATGTATATATTGTCATTCAACATTTGTCACCGGATTATAAAAGCATGATGGATGAATTGCTTGCAAGACACACAAATATGCCAATTCAAGTGGCTGAAGATGGTATGGAAACAAAAGCAAATCATGTTTATTTAATACCGCCAAGTATGAATTTATCCATATACCATTCAAAATTGTATTTGGAACCACAGTTGAAACATCATCATTTAAATATGCCCATTGATGTGTTCTTTAAGTCTTTGGCATTAGACCAAGGGAAAAATGCCATTGGGATAATTTTGTCAGGTACAGGAAGTGATGGTACAAAAGGTATTAGATCCATTAAAGAAGCTGGTGGCATGGTCATGGTACAGTCTTTGTCATCGTGTAAATTTGATGGCATGCCCAAAAGTGGTATTGCAACCAACATTGTGGACTACATATTGCCACCTGAAAAAATGCCTCAAGAAATTATAAATTTCATTGATTCACCCTCGATTCATAAACAATTGTCAGAAAAGTTACAAGCGAATGAAGCCATTGATGATTTAACCAAATTAACGTTGATTTTAAGATCTTATAGTGGCGTTGATTTTTCATCTTATAAAGAAAATACAATCATTAGAAGAATTGACAGAAGAATTAAAATCAACCGATGCTTTGATTTGAAATCCTATGTTAAACTTCTTGGAGAGTCAGATCAAGAAAAAGAAATCTTGTATAAAGAAATGTTAATTGGTGTCACGAGTTTTTTTAGGGACAATGACGGTTTTGAAATCTTAAGTAAAAAGGTTATTCCAAACTTTGATTATTCAAAAGGCAGTATTCGTATTTGGTCAGCTGGCTGCTCTACGGGTGAAGAAGTTTATTCCATTGCAATTGCATTAAGTGAGTATCTTGAAAAAAACAGTATTTTATGTGATGTAAAAATATTTGCCACGGATATTGATGTGAGAGCATTGGAATTTGCTGGGATTGGATATTATCCAGACAGTCTAATGTCAGATGTTCAGCCAGAATATGTATCTAAGTATTTTAACAGAAAAGCGGATGGATACCAGATCAATGAAAACATTAGGAAAATGGTTGTTTTTGCGAAACATAACATTTTAAAGGATCCACCTTTTTCAAAATTGGATTTACTGGTTTGTCGGAACTTATTTATCTATTTAAAGAATTATGAGCAACAGAATATTTTAAACAGTTTTTACTACTCCTTATTTCCTAATGGTTACTTATGGTTGGGTAGCAGTGAGTCTATTGGTGAAATGCAAAAGGGATTTGATGTTGTTGATACAAAATGGAAATTTTTTAAGTATAATGCTGGCTTTAATCCTCAAATGATACGTCCTGGCTTAAGGAAAGTTGAATTGTACAACACATTGGATCGAAACCATGAAGAGTACAAAACAAATGGAAAATTAACGCGCTTTGAAAGTGTTTTATCCTCTGCTCTCGCTAAAGTATTACCACCATCGATTATTATAGATGAGAATGAAAATATTGTTCAAATTATCGGGGATGTTGGTAAGTTCATGAAACCTCAAACGGGGAGATTTTCAAATAATTTTAATGCAAACATGTCTAGAGAAATGGCGTTGTTTATCAATAATTGTATTCGAAGATTAAGAATAGACCAACAGGAAATTACATTAAAAAATGTTCACCAAATTGATCGATCCTATATTGATATTCGAGGGATTGCAGTTGAAGTACATCATCAAGAGTTTTTCATCATATCCTTTTTAGAGCAAGCTAAGTCAGGTGTTAAAAATGAAATGATCGAAATTAATATGACGGAAGAAGTTAAATTGAGAGTTAAGGAGCTTGAAAATGAACTCCAATTGGCAAGAGAAGGACTTCAAGCAACTGTTGAGGAGTTAGAAACCTCCAATGAGGAACTGCAATCTTCCAATGAAGAACTGATTGCCTCCAATGAAGAATTGCAAAGTACCAATGAGGAACTACAATCTGTCAATGAAGAGCTTTTTACGGTGAACAGTGAATATCAGTCAAAAATTGAAGAACTGACCAGTATGACAAATGATTTGTCAAATCTCCTTAAAAATACAGAGGTTGGTGCTTTGTATTTGGACAGTAAATTATGTATAAGAAAAATCACACCGGTTATGTCACAAGTAACCAATATCATGGAATCAGATTTAGGTCGCCCGATTAGCCATTTAACACTAATGAAATCATACCCCGAAATGATGAGTGATATAGAATCGGTTATGGATAATCTTCAGATGATTGAGAGAGAGATTACCGATCAAAATGGTTACTTTTGGCTGGTACGCATACGTCCTTACAGGACTGAGTATAATTCCATTGATGGTATTATTTTAACAATTGTTGATATAAGCAATTTAAAAGAAACTTTGATGATGAATGCCAATTTAAACAAGAAACTTCATGCTTCTTTAGAATCCAGTAAAATTGCTTGGTGGGAGTACAATTTAAAAACAGGCATTGTAAATTATTCTGATTTAAAAGCGACAATGTTAGGGTATAAAGTTGAAGAGTTTCCAAATGATGTTTATGAAATCTGTAAGTTGATTCATCCGGAGGACTATGAGCCTACTATGAAACATATGCGTGATTACCTTGAAGGCAGAACTTTGGAATGGAATGTATTTTATCGCATTCGGTGTAAGGATGGGAGCTATAAGAGTTATCATGATCGAGGAACCATTGTGGCTTATGAAGACAATAAACCTACAAGATTGATTGGTACTGTAATAGACGTGACAGAAATGGAAGATTTTTTAAGGAGTCAAAATGAGCAAATGGGAAAAGATAAAATCAACGTTAAATGATACGTTATATTTATTAGATGATGCATCAAAAACTGAACTCATTCAGCAAATTTCTATTTATCATGAAGAATTATATTTTCAAAATCAAGAATTGATGCGCATAAACGAACGACTAGAGATTGTAAAAAATAATTATCAGGAGTTGTTTGATTTTTCACCTGTATGTTATTTCATTATAAACGAAAAGGGATTGATTCTTGATGCCAATAAAAAAGCTTCTGAATGGTTCGGTACTGTTCATGAAACAAATATTGCACAATATATTGATTCTGAAAGCCAAAATGATTTTTATTTCTTCTTGAGAGAAGTCTATGGTCATAAAGAAAATCGAAGTAAAATTGTCTTTCGAAGTAAAGGCCAAGCCCTACATTTCGAGATTATTGGTAAACCGATTGTCAACACTAAGAATCATTTTCTAATAGCGTGCCTAGACTTAGAAAATGAATATCAAGCCATGAAAAAAATTAAAGACTTAAGTTTTAAAGATCAATTAACGGGCTTATACAATAGACGATATTTTGAAGAAGAAATTCACCGAATAAATCATCCCCGTATGTTGCCATTTTCCATAATTATTGGCGATGTCAATGGTTTAAAACTTGTTAATGATGCCTTTGGTCATCAGGCAGGTGATGATCTTTTAAGAAGAGCAGCCCAGATTATGCTAAATATTGATCGCGGCACTGACATAATCGCCAGAATTGGAGGCGATGAATTTGCTGTTTTACTACCCAATACCACTGAGGAGGACTGTAAAAAAATTCTGAATCGTTTTCATAGCTCCTGCTCAAATCTGATTATCAGGGATATTGGATTTTCCATTTCTTTTGGGTCTGCAACCATGAATGACTCTACAGAAGATGTGGAAGAGGTTATCAGTAATGCTGAAGAATCTATGTATCGATCAAAATTACTTACAGAATCTTCAAAAAGTGCAGAAATAGTTAATTCCATATTAGCGGCCCTTCATGAAAAACATCCAAGAGAGGAGTTTCATTCCAAAAGAGTATCAGAATATATGAAGCGAATGGGTGAATATTACGGGTTTGATAAAAATCATATAGAAATGATGGGTGCAGCAGGCATACTCCATGATATTGGAAAAGTGGCAATTGATTATAGTATACTCGATAAATCTTCATCACTAAGCAAAGAAGAAATTGATGAAATAAGAAGACATTCTGAAATAGGTTTTAGGATTTTAAAAACCTCCTCAGTTTTTTCTGATATCGCCAGAATTATTTTGCATCATCACGAGTGGTGTAATGGGAATGGCTATCCAAAAGGTTTAATGGGGTCAGAAATACCCTTTGAGGCAAAAGTGTTGAGCATTTGTGATGCATATGATGCAATGACTTCAGATCGTCCCTACCGAAAGGCTTTAACATCTGAGAATGCCCTTGTTGAATTAGAGTCTTCAGCTGTTGATCAATTTGATCAGGATATTGTGAGTGCCTTTACTGATATGATAAAAAAATAAATAAATGAACATAAAATGAGCTTTATGATGAATTCATAAAGCTCATTTTCCTATTAAAATTAAATGGGTTTAAATCTTTCTATAAAAGCATCAACACTCATAGGTTTTGCATAATAATACCCTTGAATAATATCACAATTAAGGCTTTTTAAAATATCATATTGCATCTTGGTTTCAACCCCTTCAGCAATAACCTTAATATTTAAAGTATGTGCCATTGACATCAAGGCTTCTACAAGTTTTAGTGCCTTTTCACTGGTCATCATCGAATCAATGAATTTCTTGTCCACTTTTAAATAGCCAACATCTAGAGCGTGTAGGTATTCCAAATTTGAAAAGCCTGTACCAAAATCATCAATTGCAATTGAAAAACCTTTTTCTTTGAGTAGAGACAATGTTGCTTTTGCTCGTTCGTTTAATTCCATTAAAGTACTCTCTGTAATTTCTAATTCCAAAAGATTCGGCCAGTTCTTTATCATGGTGATAATTGAACCATCAGATATATTGGAAGCAATAATATTTACTGCGATTTGTTCTATTTGGATATGATTTGCTTCTATATGTAATAAAGCTTTTTTGGATAAGTCTAGGATACAATTGGTAAATTTCTCAGCCAAATTTAATTGTTCAACTATTGGAATAAATTCTACAGGACTTACAATGCCGTGTTCTTTATGAGTCCAGCGTGCCAATACCTCGACACCATGTAATGTATTCTTATTTAAATCAAATTGTGGCTGCAAAGCGATTTCCAATCCTTCATTTTCAATGGCTGAAATTAAATCTTTTTCCAAATTGATTTGTCGTTTCATTTTGTAATAAGCATCCTGGTCATACCATTGAATACCTCCTATAGGATATGACTCAATATCTTTTAAATGATACAGATTGCTAATCAATTTTTCTGAAGAGTGTCCGTCATCTGGAAACCTTGTACCTAGCCAGTTTAAAGCCATGTGTTTGTTTTGTTTGTTATCCTTTAGATTTTTATTACAACTGGAATTAATCTGATGTATTTTATTTTGAATATCTTCAATATCATGTAGATTTTCCTTGATAATAAAAGCAATCAAAGGTCCTTCTAATTTATATGATTCTGCAGTAGTACTCATAATTTTCTTTATGTCTTGAATACAGTTCAGATATTCATGTTGTACAATTCTGTAAGTAAATCGTTTGTTTAAAAAACTTAAATTGGAAAAATGAAGGGATAAAATATAAAAGGGCTCTTTGTTATTTATAGCAATTTTTAATTGATGTTCAAATTCTCTTTCATTATGCAATCCTGTTTTCATATCCATGTAAATAAGTTGACTTAAATATTTTGTAAAACGATTTTTACCAGCTGAAGAAGAGACATTAAAAATGGATATGAAGACAATCAGATAATTCATAACGAACAAAATTTCATAATTTATATTAGTGGTTCTAGATACAAACTGAACTAAATAGAATGCATAACCATTCAATAAAATGCCTCCCAAACACCCAAAAATAATTGTAAATTTAGTGTTTGTGAAAAACGAAGAAAAAAAGTCTTCAATAATAATGACTGTAACAGTAAATGTTGATACAGCAATAACGAAATCCTTATTAGGCATATAGATATACATCATAAGATTAATAAACAAGATTAAAAAAATAAGATATTTTGCTTTATCTAAAGCCTTGCGATAAGTCACAAAAAATGCAAATCCAGTTAAAGCTAAGGTAATTGTTCTAAAAAAAATCATAAAGTTGTTAAAAGCATCGGTCTTGGATTCAAAAAGGAAATAAAAAATTGAAATGAACAATGCCAATATAACGTTTGAAGCATAAATACCGATAAGCCATAAAATTGTTTTTCTTTTGGCATATTTTTGAAAATCGTCTATGTGCATAACAGAAAGTGTGTTTTTCATGTAGCCTCCTTTTAAGGAGTTTTACCCTATTAAAACAAGATTAAAACAGAAATACATCTTGTATCATTGGACTTCTTAATCTCTGTGAATCATCTTATAAGGTTTGATATGCAATTTTATTTTATACAGATTTAAGAGATTTTTAATGTGAATTTGTCATAGGGAATGTTAAAATGTTGTAAAAATATCCATGTTTTTACAAAGTAAAAATCTAAAATTTTATTGAAGCACAACTCTAGGAGGAATAATGTATAAAAAATTGATACTAATTATTATTGCAACCAGTGTAGGAAGTTTTGCTTTGGAGATCTTTGAAAAGACGTCCTTAAATATTTGGATTTCCAGATCATTAGGTGGTTTGGTCTCAGTTTTGTCCATTCTGTTATTGTATAAAATCTTTATGAAAGAAAAATAAGAAAACTTGTGATGCGTGTAAAGTTTGTTTTAAGGACTATTTTGGATTTAAAAAGAAATTACAATAAAAAAATCTTATGGTGATCTAAGATGCTATAAGCAACAGATTTTTCAGTATCTTTATTTTATAAAGGTGCTTTTTTTTTGAAACATAATTTGTTTAAAGAAATTACTGCGTTTCCTATAAGCTAAGTTCATTGTATTGTATAATGGAGATATAGAAGAATTCTTGAAACATCAAAGAATACATGGCTTTCTTGGGAGAATTAAAATGAATAAAAAAAGTGGAACGCTGATGACCTTTTCAGAACGCATCACAAATTTAAAGTTTGAAAAAGTTGGTAAAGATGAAGGTATAGATAATTCGTCTATTACGAATATTGTACAAGACCGTGAGGGCTATCTTTGGTTGGCTTCACAAGGCGGTCTCTATCAATTTAATGGAAAAGGCACTGTTGTGTATAGAACAGATCCTTTTGATATAAATAATTTATCAAACAACTTGATTCAAAGCTTATATTATGATGAGAAAATCAATGTATTATGGTTAGGGACTTATCAAGGTATTTCAAAATTTGAAATTGATACCAAAACCTTTAAAAATTATACCGTTGAAAAAAATGGTTTATCCAATAGCGTGATTGTAGCCATATCCCAGGATCAATATGGCAACATGTGGTTTGGCACCATGGAAGGCATGAATAAACTAGATAAAAACACAGAGAAGTTAGAGACCTTTGAAATTGAAGGCAACGTAGTAAGAAGCATCTGTCTTGATTCTAAAAATCGTCTTCTTGTTGGTACCTATGAAGGATTATTGTATTTCGACCCGTTTAAAAATGCGTTCATAAAAGCAGACGTGGCTTTACCCTCTAAAAGCGTTATGAAAGTTTTGGAGCTGGATCAAGGGTTCATTACAATCGGCATGTGGGATGGCGGCGTTGTAACCTTGGACATGGACTTTAAGATCCTTAATCACATAGTACTAGATGACAATAGAGTTTATACCATGTTAAAAACCAGTGATGCGACTTTATGGGTCGGCACATGGGGTGGTGGTTTGTTTGCCATACTGGATGATGAAATCATTAGGTTTAAAGGTGAAGGGAAGCCTGATGATATTGGCAATCCTATTGTATATACCTTGTTTGAGGACAATCTTGGCACCCTTTGGGTCGGTACAAATGGTGGTGGTACCTATAAGGTACACCCTCAAACCAGAGCATATTTGAAATACGCCCATGATCCATTAAAGCCAGATTCTTTAAGTAAAGGTCGTGTGAATCGGGTTTATAGAGACCTGAAAGACAACTTGTGGATTGCAGTCTACAATAGTGGTATAAATCGCCTTGATCCCAATACTGGGGCGATGATCAAATATTCAACTCAGAACAAGGGCCGTCATGGTTTGATTCATGATCAAGTACTTGATTTTATGGATTATGGCAACAAGTTGCTCATTGCATCAGGCAGTGGTGTTGGTTATTATGATCCTATTGAGGATGCTTTTAAACATTTGGATCTATTGCCTGAAAATAACACAGTTTATAAGCTATATATCGATAAGAACCACCATTTGTGGGTTGGTTCATATTTAACAGGTGCCTATCTCTTCGATGAGGATTTTACTTTGATCAAACACATAAAAAATGATGGTAAGTTGGATGGTCTTGGAAACAATCAAATCTACGATATTTTATGTGATCAAAAGAGAAGAGTTTGGATAGGTACCAACAACGGCTTGTATCAGTATAATGAAGAAACTTTATCTTTACGTAATTTTGTAAGAAAAGATGGTGATCGCACCAGCTTAGGCAGCAACAATATTAGAACCCTAATGGAAGATCATGATGGTAATATTTGGATTGGTACTTTAGGTGGTGGCGTGGCACGATTTGACGAACATACAGAGTGTTTTGAATCCATTACAGAGAAGGAAGGTTTGGCTGGCAACGAGGTTGTTTCTTTATTGGAATCAAAAAACAATGAAATCTGGGTCGCGACACTTAACGGTCTTTCTGTTGTCGATATTGAAACAGGAGGGATTGTCACACTTACCGTTGAAAATGGATTAGGAGGATTGGAATATACCGGTGTTGGTATGATGGATGGGGATGGCAGTTTGTATTTTGCAGGTGAACATGGTGTCGATGTGATTCCATCGAGTCATGAATTGGAACCTCAGGATATGCCTCCAGTTTACATTACAAATGTAACGATGAAACAACATTCTGTTGAGCCCAATGTGCGTATTTTAAATCACCGGAACTATGTTTTCAATTACAATGAAAATGATATCAGTTTTGATTATGAAGCACTGGATTATATGAAGCAGTCTACATTGCAGTATTATCATCAATTAAAACCCTTTGACAAGGATTGGATCAGTACAGGCAATAGAAATTATACTTCTTATTCCAACCTTGAACCTGGTTCATATGAATTCTCTGTTAAAGTTAAGAACCTAGACGGTATATTCAGTGAAACGGCGAGTTTGTTTTTTACCATAAAGCTACCATGGTTTAAAACCAAGGCAGCCTATGGGCTGTATATTGGTATTGTTGCTGCATCTGTTTATGGCATTGTTAAAATTAGAGAAGGTCATTTGCTCTCCAAGAAAAATAAGGAACTCGGACAAATTAACAACATGTTAAATCAAGCAGTTGGTGAATTGGAAGCCTTGTCTACAACAGATGCATTGACTGGAATTTACAACAGACGTTACTTTGACAGCATGTTTGACAATTATATAAATTTAGCACGCAGAGGTCAGGATCATATCAGTTTAATCATGATTGACGTAGATGATTTTAAAGCCATTAATGATTTGGAAGGTCATTTGTTCGGGGATCGCTTCTTGAAGGTACTTGCAAGTACCATTCAAGGTCTACTCATAAGAAGCACAGATTTTTGTGCACGCTTTGGTGGAGATGAGTTTGCTGTAGTCCTATATGATACCGATGAAGCAGGAGCAAGAGCCATTGCAGCACGAATCCAAGAAAAGGCATTAAAACTACCTGTACAAAATGGCAATGAACTTGTGAAGGTAAAAGCTTCGTTGAGTATTGGTATTTATTCTGCCATTCCAACCCAAGGCTGTACCGTTCAATGCTATTTAAAACGAGCAGATGAAATGATGTATGTTTCCAAGAGAAGGGGAAAAGATCAAATTACATCGACGACCAATAAAGATGCTTAAAGCTATTCGATTATTATAATTAATATTAAGAGGAGAAGAAAATGAAGAAATATTTATTCTATGTTATGCGTGGTCAAAAAATGTGTTTTGTTCATGTTTTACTAAATGCATTGGATTTAAAAGAAGCAGGTCATGAAGTAAAAATCATCTTGGAAGGAGAATCTGTTACATTGCCACAGATTCTTGAAGAAGAAAAATTTGGTCTGTACTTTAAAGCGAAAGAAAAGGGTTTGTTTGCTGGTGTTTGTTATGCCTGTTCCTTACAATTGAAAGTATTGGATTACAATGAAAAATTGGATTATCCACTGATTAAAGATATGAACGGACATGCTGGTATTAAAGCTTATATCGAAGAAGGTTATGAAATTCTAAATTTCTAAATTAAGTTTTTACCTATGAGAAAATTCCCACAGGAGAATAATCCTGTGGTTTTTTTTTTTTTAAAATTATGTTTTAAAGAACTTGTTAGAACACTCTTTCTTGTAGATTTGTTTCATTTTATAGATTCAAGGTATAAAGATAAAAAGAGGTAAAGTTGGGTAGAGACATGGTGTGGATTTGATTTTTGTGAGAGGTGAAAGGATGACGATATATTATCTTCATGCATTAGCATTGGACTATTTTAATTTCAGTAAAAAGAAAGCCAATCTCCTTGAAGTGGTTCTCTCAAAATTGACAACCTCTGGCTTAGATCAGGAGCAGTCCATCTATTTGCATGTTTGGTGTGTAGCACTTGGTCTTAGCTATGTGGAGGAACAAGTGGATGAACGGTATAAAGTGGCATGGGATGCTGAAATCATGGAAATGATATACCAGTATATCAATGACACCATAGAAGAAAACATCAATTCCATTAACCGTGAAGCAGTTTTTAAAGATGTGGAATATACTTTTGAATTGGTAAAGGAAATTAGTTTTGAATGGCATGAGGAAGAACTTTTAAGTTATTACATGAAACTGGAACAGCTGTTTCTTCATAAAAGAACTCATATCGCTTCAGAATCAATAGTGATGGAATTTCTTGAGAATATTGATTTTAACATTATTCTCTCAAACTATTGGAGAAATTTTTTCACTGAGTTGGAGATTTTTTTACAGAATAGAACATTAATAAATTAACTAGAGAATAAGATTGTCATTGGATATCAGTTTTTGTAATACCTTCTGTGGAAATTGTCTGTTACATTATAGAGAATCTCTACAGAAGTTTTTTTAAGAGAAGAATATTCATTAAAAAAATATTTCGATAAAACGGATAAATTAGGGTATGTAAAGTATATTCAAAACTTATGATTAATTAAGGTTTCCAAACACAGGGGGGAAGGTATATGGGTTTTTGTACAAATTGTGGTGCTGAAGTGAAAGAAGGCTCCAAGTTCTGTGAGTCCTGTGGAGCTTTGCAAGAACAAAACCAAAATGAAAAACAGAAGAAAACCAAGGTAAAGGAAAAAAAGGATAGTAAACAAGGGTTTAATCCAGAATTCTATTTATGGTTTGGTTTGATGTTTCTTTATTTGGTACCGACTTTGATTGAAAGTTTACTGATGTTAAAAACAAAAGTAGCTTTAAGTAGTACAACTGTGCTGGCAATTGAACTACTTGGGATTTTATTGGCATATGGCTTATTCAGTAAATATCTGTCTTTAAAAACTTCTGATAGAAGTTCAAATCATGTAAAAACAACTGCTGTAGGTATTTTAATCATGTACGCCTTTTACATCGGCAGCTTAAGATTAACAGAATTGATTTCAGATCTTGCTATGGCATATTTCTATGATATATATTTTGTTTATTTCATAGCGTATTTTGTCGTGGTTGTCATTGCTCTCTTAGGTATAAGTAAACAACTCTTTATGACGCTACAACTGATTAATGGCAGTCCAAGAAAAAGTTTGTTTAAGTATCCTAAGCTATTCTGGAAGACCATAATCTTCTTAGGTTTTGGCATATTTATTTTACCGGATTTCATTACCATTATTTTTAGCGGTGTCCTCATAGATTTACCATTGTCATTTATATCCACCTTAACGCCTATGGTAATTTTAGTGGCATTGCAGGGCTATATTTTAATAAGTGTCGTAGAAAGTATGCTTAAGAACTTGGAGATGAATCAGCAACCTGTTGTTAAAACAAAACCTGATTTCATGAAATGGATTGCCCTAGTGGTTGTCTTAGGTCTATTTGGTTTAGATATGTTTTCAACCATAATGTATTCCACTGCTGATGCCATAGAAGCATCCATACAAGATGACATGAATCAAGGCGCCTTTTATATGGCTGCAGGGGATATTGAAATGGCCATGTATATGTATGATTCTGCATACAGTAAAAGCAAAGCATGGATTTCATTCTTAAGAGATACACCAGAAGCCATCAATGATTTGAGAACGTTATACAATAATCATCCAGATGATGATGAAATTAAATATTTGCTGGCAATGAAAACCTATAACATTTATGATCTTGAGACCGTCATCTTTGAAAGTGAAGACACTTCAAGGTGGTATCATGCCTTGTTGGCAGCATACAACAATCAAGAAAATAATGAAGAGCATCCTCAACCTCTATCTGAAAAACAGGAAGTTATCAGAAAAGAGATTTTAAATGCCTGTATCGCAGGTCAAACCCTTATTAACAGTGGTATCACACTAAAAGACATTGAAGGAAAAGAAGATGACATCATCAAGCGTATTGAGCCATACTTAGGGTTTATCGAAGCCTATGATGCTTATAAAATTGTAAATCAAATCAGTTTAAATGGTGGTATGAGTGTTCAGATTATTGATCAACTTCTAACGTATGCTGAAACCCATCCGGACAATCTTCTAGGTCAGTATTTAGCTTTCCAAGGCGGACGTCAATTCTTATTTGATGGGGCTTATCACTATGAAAGAACAGCACAAGCTGCAATACGCTTTAGGGATTTGTATGTCAGTCAACTAAAAAAAGACAAGGATACTCAAACCATTGCTGTCGATATGGAAATTGCAGATGCATTAATGGGTCTGCATGATTATCAAAATGCAGCACTCTACTTGGAAGAAGCACATGCACTCGGTGCAAAAGGGGATACCATGCTTCTGGCTGCATATTGTTATGAAGCCTTAGAGAATTATGAAAAATCCTTGGAGATGGCAGAAACAGCAATCACTGAAAATCCATCTAACCAAACAGCGTTAAACATTGCTATGATCAGTGCTCTAAAAATTGGCGAGATTACAAAATCTCTTGAGTATGCCAGTGATTTACTTGATCTGTTGCCAACCCTTGAAGGAGAAGATTATCTTTTAACAGATGCTGACTTATATATATTCGTACAATATCTAACTGTCTGGGATCAAACCCAGTGGACACCTCAGATGAAATACAAAGTTTATCCAAATTTGGATGAAGAACAATTTGGCATACTTGAAAATAATGCACTCTTGAACCATTATGTACAAGCATTATATTATACCTTTAGTGATAAAAAATATGATGAAGCATGGATTCATGCAGAAGCTTTACTCAGTGAAATGGAAAAATCAGCACAAGTACAATACCTTGCTGGTACCATTCAGTTCAACAAGAGAGAATTTGAAGAAGCGGTAAAATATTATCAGGCTTCACTGGCTCTAGATGATACGGCACCAACTTTATGGTTTGCACTTGCCAATGCCTATGATGCATTAGGCAAATACAAACTAGCTTATAATTGTACATTGGAAGTCAATGGGAGATTGCAGTACAGTAACCATGCTGTGGACATTTATGGTGTTCAGTATCATAACAATGTTCTTATGAATCGTCTGGCTAGCAAGTTACAAGAGGAGGTGAACTGATATGATTTCAATCGTGATGATGATTATATTTGCATTAGGCATGTTCCTCTTTAGTTGTTCTAAGTTTATGGGTATGATAGGAATTTTATTAGGCTTGCTTAATTTGATTTTGACTTCAAGTAGGACGCCAATAAAATTGCCTGAAAAGATGACAAAGATCTTAAAACCTCTCTTACTTTTGGGTTTGTTTTCAGTGGGCGCACTATCAGGCATGACCACAGCAGAAGGTGGCTTGAATGATTATTCAGATCAAATCGATTCGGTTATGGAACTTCTTATGGATAATGAACTGGTTAAAGCTAGAAGTGAATTGGAGCAAATAAAAGAAGTGTATGGTACAAGTGATAATACTGTACTTCTTGAAACGATGATCTACTTAGGTGAAAGTAATTTTGATGCAGCAAGAAACACCGCATATTACTACAGTGATCGTTTTACTGTAGAGTATTATACTTTGTTGGAGACCGTGTTCTTAACATTAAATCCACAAGATCATGCCAATGATCTGAGAAATCTCTATATGGAGGCTGCTTATCATCATCCATATTGGACCCATATGCAAAAGATGGCAGGTGTTTCCTATATTGATAGGCAAGAATTTACAAAAGGAGAATATCATTTGTTAAGAGCTTATGAACAAGATCCTTCCGATTACCAAACTGCCTATTATCTAGGTGTAACCTGTTATGAACAACAAAGGATGAGTGAAGCACTTGAATACTTTGAAGAAGCAGCACTAAGAGAACCGGATGAGACCACTTCCAGTTATATAGCATGGTATCTCAATGACATAAGTTTGGGAGGTGAATCGGATGAAAATTAAATTACTAAAACCCATTCTATCAATCCTTTTGATTTTAACCTTAATGACAAATTCGGCTTTTGGTTACTTCGATTATTCAGAGTATAGACCTCTTCAAATCAGTAGAGTTCAGGCCACATTGGCCTTACTTGAAGAGCCGAAGAAACCACCTACCATAGGCGATGCTGTAGTGGATCTTGCTGTGGATTCTGCTACAAGTCCTACTTCAACGGGTGGTGGTGCTGTCGTAAGCCAAGGGTTAAATTACTTGGAACGTTTAGTAGGAGAAGCGGATAAAATCAAAGCCAGTATTAATAAAGCTGAAAAAGGATTATCTCGATTACTTGAAGCGAAAGCCAACATCGAAAAATCTCTTTCTAAATTAAAAGAAGGTTCAAAGGCATGGAATAGAACCATGAGATCCTTAAACAACAATGCTGATAAAATAGCAGCCAATAGGAAGTTAACAGAAGGGTTGTTCGGGAAACTGAGAAATCTGAAAGGTATAAAATTAACGGGTACTGCACTTTCTGTTTACGGTATGTATACAGACACTGAAGCGTTGTTGAAAGGGGAATACAAGCATAATCACTCCTCTATGCGATTCCTAAGAGATACGCTATTAGGTTCCAATGTAGCCATCAATGGTTTCTTATTAACCCCTTGGGGACAAATCCCGGTTATTAAACAGGGTGGAGAATTGTTTGCATTAGGCGTTGGGGTTTCAAAGGATTTTGTGACCAGTGATACCTTTGCTGCTTATATGAACAGCAAAAATAACAGAGTACTCAATGTTGCAGATGAAATTATAGACAATACCAATGATTATTGGACAGAAACCTTTGAAGGGTGGATCACAAGGTGGTATCAGTATACAGGGGTTCATCCTACTCCTGAGCAACTGGCACTGGCACAGCAGAGACATCAACAGTGGTTGGATAGAAGAAATCAAGGTTTGGGTCGTAAACCAGGTGATAATGTAGGCGCATATAAACCGAATATTTATATTTATCCTACTGAAGTTACTGAAGTTACAGTTGTCTTCGACATGCCTGGATTGCTTGAAACTGTTATTCCTGACTATTTGGACAGATGGCAGGTAACAGCCTATCCTGATGGTTCTATGATGACATCAGATGGTAAGGTCTATGACTATTTATTCTATGAATCTATGACTTGGCCAGCGTTGTATCAAACCGATGAAGGTTGGATTATTGATGCAGAACACCGAAATGAACAGATGGAAAACATTTTAATCGCTTATGGTTTTACAGAGAAAGAACGTAATGATTTCTTAGATTACTGGAATGTAAAACTTGATCCTGATGAAGATTACGCCGTGTATCCTCAGCTGACAGAAACTGTTGATCTGGCAATGCCTGTACAAATTACACCTGAACCAGAGTTCTTATTTAGATTATGGTTTGTCTTTGATAAAGAGAGTATGCCCAATACAGAACCAGTAATAGAACCAATGAACCGCTTTGGTTACGCTATTGTGGAATGGGGCGGTGTGATTTTAGAGGAATAATAATATTAATCTTATTTTCGATGTTTATAACTCTAAATGAGTCCTATGAGAACAACCGCTTTGTTGATGGGTTTAAGTTTATAATATAATAGAGATAAGAAACAGGGAGTATTCACTTGAATAATCCCTGTTTCAATTTCACTCATATGATTTAAATGATTGTATAACATATTGATTGTCTTTTAGAACAAGGGTCAATTGTCGATTTATCATTTCGTTCGTTGTACCATAAAGTGTTATGACAGAATCTTTGACTTGTCCGCTGGTAATCTGAAAATATCCAGGAGCAAAGTCGCTGGTATAGTTATAAAATGCATGCGTACTTGAAAGATAGAAGACCTCATCATCATAAATGCCCTTAATCTCATCTAACGCTATTCCGGCATACAGGATAAGGGTTTCATTCAGATCCTTGAAACTATATTTATGAATCGGTACGGGCATATTCATAAATGTATTGATATTTGTAAAAGGCCATTGCTCCAATGTTTTCAATTCATTAAATTCTGGCAAGGTGTCAGGCACTTGACCATAGGGGAAATACCTTAGAAATTCAACAAAATCCAGATTTTCTACTTGGTCATATTCAGAGGTGAAGAAGCAAGAAATAGGATTGACGATAACCAAATTTGAAACGTCGTACATGGGTTGAAAAAGAGTGTTAATGACATTTATTTCTTGATTGGTCAATTGACCTTCGTAACGACTGATGTGTTCAAAAGTACGTTGCCATACTTCTGGTAAATCGCTTAGATTCACTTCTGGAACAGGTTCGAAGAAAATATCTTCTTTTTTACTAGTTTTTATTTCTGAACCTTCATGATAAGTAAACTGATCATTACTAATCCATTTTGGGCTAAACCTAGTCGTCGTCGCTGCACGAACAAAGGCTTTCTTCTGCAAGTTTAAGTCATAATAATAGAGGTTTGTAGATACTTGACTCTCTTGATATGCTTTCAAAGCTTCCTCATCGAAAAAAACAGGATAATCACTATAAACGATTTGACCTGTATTGGGGTCAAGATCATAATCGTCACCCATAACAAACTGGTTCTCATAAACATCAACGTGCAATGAATTCATATCGATTCTTATATAATGCTTAGTTATATAGGTTTCTTGACTTTCAAGCCACAACACGTCACCGATGTCATTCCATTTCAGTAAATTCAGATGAACATTTTTAGTTGAATCCAATTCTGATTGAGAGAACTGTTTCAAGAGATTTCCTTCTGAATCCAGGAGACTAAGATCTAGATCTGTAGATACGGCAATATATTGTTCATCTGGACTGACTCTAAAGTCCAAACCTTTACCTTCGAAAATCTGATTAGATTTATTAGGTCCCAATTGCCATAAGGTATCTGTCCAGATATCATCAAGTTTAGGATCGCCTTTTCTGATAATGACGTAAATTGCATCTGCATAGGATTCCAAATAGTGATAATGCTCTTTGTAGATGGTGTAATCACCTTTAACTTGATTGTTCTCACTTTCTTTGTTTACCAATGCATTTTCAAGGGTTATAATCTGACTTTTAAGCTGTTCAATTTCTGTTTCCTTGGATTCTATTTCTTCATGAGAAAATTTTGTTTGATTGTTTTCGCATCCCACTAATAAGATTAAAACTAGAATTATTCCCAATAAACATCTAATTCTTTTCACCATTTCACCTCACGATATCATTCTTATTATCATTTTACCCCAATTTAGAACGATATCCTACAATTCAAGAAAATAATATTTTTCATGATGTTTTCTTTTGCCAATATCATCAGTTTCATGTGTGTTTATTTAATGATGGAAAGTGATTTAAACTTGGATATTTCTTGGACATAGATCGGACTTGTGAATTCTATGGAAGACTTTATTATTTACCAATCCACATTTTAATTATGATAGCTATTGTTTCTAAAATACATAAACAAGGATTATCGGTTGAAATATTCTGAGATCTGATCTTAATTGAAACTTATCAGTATAAAAATTATATGTCTAAGGACTTGGAAAACCTTCATTGACGTTTACCATAGCTTCTTGTTATGATGAGTTTATAAGATTAAGCCTATATCGGAGGAAATTATGAAACCATCAACTATTATTGCTCATTATGGCGAAGATAGAAAAGATTATCATGGTGCTGTCGTGCCACCTATCTTTCAAAACTCACTGTTTACTTTTGCAAATGCAGATCAAATTGATGATGCCTTTTCAAACATGTCAGAAGCCTATATCTATACAAGAGGTAATAATCCAACGGTAAAGATGTTAGAGGAAAAAGTAGCTGCTCTTGAAAAAGGAGAAGCCTGTAAGTTTTTTTCTTCAGGTATGTCAGCAATATCTTCTGCCATTTTACACTTTGTTAAAACGGGTGACCATGTAATTTGTATAGACAGTGTTTATGGACCAACTTCAAACTTCTTAACAGAATATCTGGGAAAAAAATTTAATGTGGCAGTTGATTTTGTAAAAGGTAATGCTTTAGAAGAGATCAAAAGGAAAACTAAGGATAATACAGTGTTAATTTATTTGGAAAGTCCTTCTAGTGGCATTTATGCTTGTCAGGACCTTGAACTAATTGCCAATTATGCAAAAGCTCATCATATTGCAACTATCGTAGATAATACTTGGGCGTCACCTATTTTTCAAAATCCATTGTCCATGGGTATCGATGTAGTTGTCCATTCTGCCAGTAAATATTTATGTGGCCATTCTGATGTTGTTTCAGGTGCTGTCATTTCATCAAAGAAAATTATCAAGGCATTGTTCATGGAAGAACATCAATTTTTAGGGGCAAAAATGGCACCATTTGAAGCGTGGTTGGTTCTAAGAGGTTTGAGAACCTTACCTATTCGTATGGAGAGACATGAAAAATCAACATTGCAAATTATTGAATTTTTGAAAACCTCTCCAAAGGTGAAAGAAATTCTTTATCCAAAGGATAATCCAATTGCAATGAAACAGATGTCAGGTTTTGGAGGTTTGTTCAGTGTTGTTTTAAACACAGATGCAAAAGGAGCAAGAAATTTCATTGATCAATTGAAATTGTTTTCAATAGGGGTCAGTTGGGGTGGCTTTGAATCTCTGGCCTATGCACCAATTATTAGTTTGTCAAAGGAATTAAGTCAAGAGAAACTTGAAGCTTCTGGAATTCATCCAGGTTTAATAAGATTATTTGTAGGTTTGGAAGATCCTGAAGATTTAATATTAGATATTAGACAAGCATTGGAAGTCATATAATCAATACCATGGGAAACCGTGGTTTTTTGTTGTTTAAAGTAAACTGAAAATTCGAAATTTTTTATTTTTTTCAAAGGTGGATTATTGACAGTTTATATTTGTTAGACGTATAATTAACTTGTTGAACAAGTTGCTTAATTGTACTTCAACGGGAGGGGAAATGAAAAATAAATTACCGAATTATATTCCTATTTATAATGATCTGTATGAAAAAATTGTTTCAAATTATTATGAAAAAGGATCTATACTGCCAAGTGAAAACGTGCTTTCTCAAGAGTATGATGTTAGTCGGAATACTGTTAGAGAGGCTTTGACAATATTGAAAGAGGATGGTTTGATTCAGAAGCAACAAGGTCGTGGCAGTATTGTTTCAGCACGAAATGACCTTTCTGAAGCAGCGATAAAGAAGATCTTTAATCCAATTCTTAATGGGAGCTTGCAGTTAATAGAGCATATAGAGATGGATTATAATTTCTCACCACCAACAAAGGTCGCCATGGATAGACTTGAAATTGATGCTCATGATATTGTATTGGCTTCCAATAACTATTATCTTTCCGAAGGAGAAAAAATAGCTCATACATTTGTTCAGATTCCCACTAAGATGTTTAAAGATTATCCAGTTAATTTAAATGATGATGATGCGATTCTTTCGTTTATGAATGAAGAAATGTATGAGCATGCTAAGTATTCTGAAACTAAACTTAAAGTGGTTCCTGCTTTCGAAAGAGTGGAGGAACATCTGGATGTTAAGGCAGGAGAGTTGGTTATCTATATGGAGTCTACTTTATGGAATGAAAATCAGCAAGGGATTGCCCGAATTAAATATTATTTGAATCCAAGTCGGTTTGAATTGAATTTCGTTATACAGTAGGAGGTAGTATGTGGCATAAAGCCAAAATGCAAGACCAGGAAAAAATCATGAAATATCTGCTATTGGAGCCTATTGCTAATCTTTTTATGATCAGTGATATTGAAAGATTTGGATTTGAAAGTCGTGTTCAAGATGTTTGGTTTGAAGAAATAATAGAGGAACTGACCGCAGTTCTATTGAGATATCATGATAATTTGATTTGTTACAGTAGAAAGATGGAGACGGATTATGCTTATGTAAAAGACATAATACTCAATTATAAAATATCTGTCATCAGTGGAAAAGCATCGGTAGTAGAGCAGATTAAGTTTTTATATCATATGCCAGAGTGTGTTTTCAAAATGCCGTTTTTAAAAAGGCGAAATGCTCATGAAATCATTGAACTGGATAAGAGAATTACAAAGGCGACAGAAGAAGATACTTTGGCAATAGCCAAGCGGTATGCAGATTTTCCAGAGTTTGAGCATCTTTATTCGAAAGATGTTTATGAAAGACAAAAGCAAATTTCTACACGTATAGAATCAGGTGAAGGCATACATGTCTTCATAAAAGAAAAGGGTGAAATTATTGCTCATGGGAACACCACTGCAGAAAATACAGTAGCCGGTATGATTGGGGGCATTTTTGTTGACCCTGCTTATCGTAACAAAGGCCTTGGAACACAGATACTAAGGTATCTTAGTGAATATCTAGAGTCAACCAATCGGCAACCGTGTTTATTCTATGGCAATCCAGAGTTAAAACATTTCTTTATAGACCAAGGTTATGAACCCATTGAAGAATGGGGCGTTTTAAGGAGGACTCATGAATAAATTACTAGTATTGCAAAGCGATTTTGGCACTTCAGATGGTGCTGTGGCGGCCATGGTGGGTGTTTCTGCTGGTGTAGATGCATCAGTTAACATCCACCATCTAACACATGACATTACACCATTCCACCTTTGGGAAGCTTCCTATCGACTATTTCAAGCCGTGGAATTTTGGCCAAAACACACAACTTTTGTTTCGGTTGTAGATCCTGGTGTAGGTTCTTCAAGAAAATCCGTAGTTGCCAAGACAAAACAAGGTCATTTCATTGTAACGCCTGATAATGGCACTTTGACACACTTGAAGAAGTATGTTGGCATTGAAATGGTTAGAGAAATTGATGAAAAGTATCACAGAAGGAAAAATTCTGGTGAATCTCATACATTCCATGGCAGAGATGTTTATGCATACACTGGTGCTAAACTTGCTTCCGGTGCAATACTATTTGAGGAAATTGGTCCTGAATTAAATCCAGAGGATATCATCGAACTGGAAATAGGTGAAGTCGAAAAAGGTGAAAACAGTATATTAGGTCATATCGATATTTTAGATGTTCGTTTTGGTAGTTTATGGACTAATATTACTCAAGAAGATTTCATGAAAATAGGTTTTAAACACGGTGATAAGATAGAAGTCCTTATAAAGGATCGTAATACCATGATTTACAACAATAGGATTACTTTCGGGCGTTCTTTTGCAGATGTGTATGTCAGTGAACCTATCATTTACGTCAATTCTCTTCTCAGAATTGCAGTCGCAATAAATCAAGGCAATTTTGCAAAGGCCTATAGTATTGGAACTGGTATTCAATGGACTATTGAAATGAAAAAGGTTTAAATTGTTTATGTTTAAAACAATAATACAAATTGTTGTATTATAGATTATATTAAGTTTATAATGTAGGTAATATATAAGTGATATATATGTAATATATAAAAAGGGGGCTATTATGTCTGATATTATTCAAAATTTAAAAGATTCATTTGGTAGTTATGGTTTCAGTAGTTGGCAAGCACTTGTATCGCTCTTATTTGTTGTAGTTGTTATTGTTATTATTGCTAAGTACAGAAAAGACATCTTTGAATTGAGCACAAGATCAATTGTAGCAGTAGGTATTGGAGCAGCGCTTTATGCAGCTATTTCCTTTATTGCAATTCCTATTGGACCAAATACATCATTTAGAATCGCAATTGCGTTATTGACGATCTTTGGTGCTTTGTTTGGACCCGTAGTGGGTTTCCTGGTAGGTTTCATTGGTCATGCATTGAACGACGCTATGGCTTGGGGATCTGTTTGGTGGAGTTGGGTTTTCCTATCTGCTATACTAGGTTTGTTTGCTGGTTTCGTCAAGGTAGATAAGAAATTTAATCCATTAAAAGGTTTACTAGAGAAAAAGCATATTGTTCAAATGTACCTGTTCGCTTTTATGAGTATTTTTGCAGCTAGTTTAGTTGCTTATGCAGGAGATGTATTCCTTTATGGTGAACCAGCAGGTAAAGTTTGGCTTCAAATTATCATTGCAAGTTTTTCAAACTTCGGTGTAATTGCAGTTGTTGGTATTCCAGCGGTTATTGTTCTTGCAAACATGAACAAATCAAAACAAAATTTAGTTGAAGAGGAGTAAGTAGAAATTGAGCCATATTGTTTTTAAGAATTTTTCTTTTCAATACGAGGCACAAACGAATCCAACGCTTAAAAATATTAATTTGGAAATTAAGCAAGGAGAAAAAATTCTCATTGCAGGACCAAGTGGTAGTGGAAAATCGACTTTAGGCCATTGTATCAATGGTCTAATTCCATTTTCTTATCATGGGAAGATCGATGGAGAATTGCTCATAAACGGCAAGAATTACCATGAGACTAGCATTCATGATATTTCAGGTGAAATTGGTACTGTTCTACAGGATCAAGATGGACAATTTGTAGGTCTTAGTGTTGGTGAAGATGTTGCGTTTTTTTATGAGAATCACAATGTCAATCAAAAAGATATGTTCACAGGTGTCAAGGCTTCACTTGAATCTGTGGACATGATGGCATTTATAGATGAAACACCACATAATTTAAGTGGTGGCCAAAAGCAAAGGGTATCCCTTGCAGGAATTTTAACAACGAATACTGGCATTCTTTTATTTGATGAACCCCTTGCCAATCTAGATCCTGTAAGTGCAAAACATGCACTTGAACTCATTGATGGCATTAAGAAGGATAAGGGATCTACAATTATCATAATTGAACATCGAATAGAAGATGTTCTCTTATCAGGTGTTGATCGTGTTATTGTCATGGAAGAGGGCATCATTGTTGCAGACATGCATCCGGATGAATTATTGCCAACAGATATTTTAGTTAATGCAGGTTTGAGAGAGCCCCTTTATGTAGAGGCTTTAAAAGCAATTGGCGTAACGATTTCTCCCCATGATGCTATTAGTAAAATTGAAAACATTAAAGTTTATAAAGAGAACGTCATCCAATGGTTCAAAAATGCCAAGACACAAGAAGTGGTAGAGAGAAAAACTATACTTAAATGTGAACGACTCGATTTTAGATATTATCTGGATGCACCCTGGGTGATCAAGGATGTTAGCTTTGACATCCAAAAAGGTGAGCTTTTGGCTATCTTAGGGAACAATGGTGCAGGTAAGTCAACGCTTTTGAAATTAATCTCAGGCATAATTAAGCAAAATAAGGGGGACATTATCCTTGCTGGAGAAAGTTTGAATGAACAGACCATTAAACAGAGGAGCCGGCGTATTGGTTATGTTATGCAAAATCCCAATCATATGATTACAAAGGTGAAGATTTTTGATGAAGTAGCCTTTGGTCTTAGAAATGCTGAAGTGCCGGAAATTGAAGTAGAAGAGAGAGTCTTTGAAGCGCTAAAGGTCTGTGGTTTGTATAAAATGCGAAATTGGCCAGTATCAGCCCTTAGTTATGGACAAAAGAAAAGAGTGACGATTGCTTCCATCCTTGTCATGAAGCCAGAAATCATTATTCTTGATGAACCGACAGCTGGACAGGATTACAGAAATTATAAGGAATTTATGGGTTTTGTTAATGAGTTGAGAAAATCTGGCGTTAGTGTGGTTATTATCACTCATGATATGCAATTAGCTCTTGAGTATGCCGATCGTGCAGTTGTGCTATCAAAAGGTTCAGTCCTTAGAAGAGCGGGTGTCTCAGAAATCATGGCTGACAAAGCTTTGATGCAACAAGCCAATTTAAGAGCAACTTCTTTATCAGATTTAGCCATGTTGGTTGGTGAAGAGATGGAATCCGCTTTTCTGAGTCGGTATAATTACTATATGGGAGGACTGAATCATGAGTAGATCTGGATCTCTGTACATAGAAAGACCGTCAATCATCCATCGATTGGATGGTTCAACAAAGCTTTTGCTTTTAATTGGCTGGACAGCATTTATTTTCATGTTTATGGATATTAGGATTTTTAGCATTATGATTGTCCTAGGTTTTTCTCTGTTGAAAGTTTCCAAAATTCCTTGGAAGAGCATAAAACCTTTGACCTATTTTGTTGTTGCTTTTAGCTTGATTAATTCCTTAATACTTCTTTTGGTGACGCCTCAATATGGATCTGAACTTAGTGGATCCTATACAAAGTTGATTTCTTATTTTGGTGGTGCTATTACCTTGGAAACCGTATGGTATGCCGTGACCCTATCCTTTAAGTATGTAAGTATTTTACCGATTACTCTATTATTTGTTTTTACAACGCACCCGAGTCGGTTTGCAAGTAGCTTGAATCGTATAGGGGTGAGTTATAAGGTTGCCTATGCTGTAAGTATTGCTTTTAGATACATCCCTGATGTGAAAGAAGAAATGATGAACATCATGCACGCTCAGGAAGCTAGAGGAGTGGCCTTCAGGAAGGGGGATGCATCACTGGTAAAAAGACTTAGAAATTTCGTCACAATTTTAGTTCCATTGTTGATTTCTAGTCTTAACCGAATAGAAGTAGTATCCAACGCTCTTCAGTTGAGAGGCTTTGGCTATGAAAAAAAGAGAACATGGTACAATAGAAGACCTTTGACCATAAACGATGGTATTTCAATTCTTTTAATGACAGGACTGATTGGCTTAGGTATTTATCTAAAAAGTCAACTGACATATTTTTGGCTCTTTTATTAGCATAACATGACTTGGATGACTAATCGAGTCGCTGATGAGCACCTTAACATGCATGTTAAGGTGTTATATTTTGTGCTTCATGTATCTTATGCTATAGGGTATACTTAAAAATGAGGTGACAACTTTGAATGGAAATTGGGAGAGACAAATATGACAAAAGAATTTATACTCAACACAAAACGTATGAAGATCTTTCCGTTGTCGGATTATGAAATGAAAATACTGGTGAATCATACCTTAGACATGGATCTGAAACAAGCATACTTATCAATGTTAAATGGCAGTTTAGAACATCCTGAAAATAGAATTTGGTATACGGTATGGGACATGGTACTGAATGATGGTAGCAACATAAAGGTTGGTGACTTATGCTTTAAAGGATTATCACCATCGGGTGTTGTTGAGATTGGATATGGCATTGAGAAAGCCTTTGAGGGATTGGGGCTGATGACAGAGGCAGTCATTGAGATGACGAAATGGGCAAGCCAGCAGGAAGGCGTTACTCGGGTCGAGGCGGAAATAGAGCCGGATAATATTGCTTCACAGCGTGTTCTTGAAAAGGCTGGTTTTCGTTTGAATGGTGTTATGGGAGAAGAAGGCCCTCGTTATGTTTTCAATGCATCTCAATGTTAAAAGGTCTAATTAAAGAACTGTTTTGGTAGTTTATTATCAGCAAATTAATATTAGTAAATAATTTACTAATTATAAGCAAACACTTTGAATTGTTAAACCAATCAAGGTGTTTTTTTTATTGCTAACAAATATTCTTGAATGATTTCTAAGAATGATCTCTCTAAGGTATTGGAAATACATCATCTGTTTTTCAAATATCATTTTCATTAACAAGACATAACCGTAATAACAAATGAGCAATGAAATAATTTAGTAAATTATTTACTAAATTTCATTGACATTTACCTTAGCTTATTGATATGATGAATCTAGATTGATGAAGAACATATCTAGGGGAGGATATCATGCGTTCTGGAAATAAAAAGACAAAACCCTTGGGACAAGTTATAACCGCTGTCAAAAAGAATAAAAGCTTCTATTTCATGCTTTTGCCAGCAGTACTTTTTCTATTGGTGTTTTCATATTTACCGATGTTTAACTTAAAATCCGGTGGAGTTTTACTCGCTTTTAAACATTACAGATTCAACACTTCATTCTTAGATATGGAATGGGTAGGCCTCAAATGGTTTGTTAAACTTTTTAATCAAAATGATTTCTGGCGTGTTTTAAGAAACACTTTGATCATCAGTTTTGGTCATTTAATGATCAGTTTCCCAGCACCGATAATTTTAGCCTTGATGATGAATGAGGTTAGAAGAGAAAAAGTGAAGCGTTTCTTTCAAACGATATTTACGTTTCCCAATTTCCTATCCTGGATTATCGTCGCAGGTATTCTAAGAGGCATGCTGTTAACCGATGGCACCATCAACACAGTTTTAGCACAAATGGGTATGGAACGGGTCAGTTTTTTAACCAATTTAGATTGGATTAGGCCGATTATATTTTCTTCTGCGGTATGGAAAAATGTAGGTTGGGGTACGATTATTTATCTGGCAACCATAGCAGGGATTGACAGTTCACAATACGAAGCAGCCTTGATTGACGGTGCAAGTAGATGGCAGCGCATTCGTTATGTGACTTGGCCTGGGATAAAAGGCACAGCAACAATTTTGCTGGTACTGCAGGTCGGTTCAATTTTGAATGCTGGTTTTGATCAGATTTTTCAGTTAACCAATGATTTAAATTACAAAATTGTAGATATACTTGATATTTATTTATATAAGTACGCCTTTGGTAAAGGTGCCAACTATGGATTGGTAACCGCTGCAGGTCTTTTAAAATCAGTAGTGAACTTCAGTTTGCTTTTAACAGCAAATCATATTGTTAAGAAAATGGGACAAGAGTCTGTTTTATAGAAAGGAGATCATATATGAAATTATTGAAGAAAAAGAACACATCAGGGTCTTCTTTTTACAGTTATTCTGTAGGAGATAAAATAGCGGATTTCATCATTTTAGCTTTATTGGCACTCTTTGCCTTTACCATTATCTTTCCATTTTACAATATGATTATTCTTTCACTTTCAGATTATGCAAGTTCATCAAAAACAGCGATGAAACTCATTCCGAAAGATTTAAGTCTTGTAAACTATAAGATTATTTTCTCTGATCCTAAGTTGCTTTCTAGTATATATGTTTCTTTGTTTGTAACGGTTGTTGGTGTTGTCATGAGTATGGGCACAACGATTCTTGCTGGATATGCCTTGTCTCGAAAGTCCATGCCAGGTAGAAAATGGGTGATGCTGTTTTTTATCATTCCCATGTTCTTTTCAGGTGGTTTAATTCCTTGGTATTTGGTGGTGACTAATCTTGGTCTCAACAACAGTTTATGGGCAATCATCTTGCCCTCTATTGTGAATGTATTCTATGTCATTCTCATGAAGAACTATTTTAACACTATTCCAGATTCTTTGTTGGAAGCAGCCAGAATGGATGGGGCTACAGAATGGCAAGTCTTAATCAGAGTTGTACTGCCAATTGCAAAACCTATCTTGGCAACCATAGCACTATTTCTCATTGTGGATAAATGGAACGACTGGTGGACCGCCAAACTCTTTATACAAGACAGTGATAAAATGCCACTACAACTTTTAATACGAAATGTTGTGATTGAATCTTCCATGGATATCGGTAGTGAAAAGGCACAAGCCATGAAAAACAGTAAGGTGCTTTTAAATCCATTGGGTATACAAATGGCTTCAGTCGTGGTGGCAACTTTACCAATTTTGTTTATCTATCCGTTGTTACAAAAGCATTTTTCAAAAGGTATTCTTTTAGGATCATTGAAAGAGTAATTCAAAAGGTAGTTGGATAAAGAAAGCTTTATCATTTTATAATTACAAAATAATAGGAGGGGAACTTGTTATGAAAAAAATATGGTTAGTACTTTTGTTAGTGCTTTCACTGTCGATGGTTTCTTGTAACGCTGATGAAAAATCAGGTACAGGAGATGGTCCAGTTGAAATCTCTTTGGCACTATGGGATGTGATTGAGATCGATCGCGATCATCTGGATGACATTCAGAAACAAATTGAAGAGAAGTTAAACATTAAAATCGTTCCAATGCCTGTGACTTGGGATGATTACGGTGAGAAGTATACACTTTGGGCCTCAAGTAATCAGTTACCAGATATGTTTGGTACAGATACTGCTGGTTCAGGAGAATATTATCAATGGATTGAAGATGGTGTGATTAAGGCTTTACCAAGCGACTTATCTGCTTATCCAAATGTAGCGAAAGCCATTGATCGAGAAACCGTAAGGATATATACACCGGAAGATGGCAAAATTTACTTCACACCAAGAATCACTGGCGATCCAGAGATTCAATGGGCATACAATTCATTACTTGTTCGTCAAGATTGGTTGGATAATTTAGGACTAGACATGCCAGAAACCTTAGACGAATGGATTGAGACCATGGTAGCTTTTACAAAGAACGATCCAGATGGTAATGGTTTGGATGATACCTATGGTTTAATTGGTAATGGTCAAGTGGGATCCTCTTGGGCAGGTTTTGGGGATATGTCTGGCTATTGGAACAAAGGTGATGATGGGGAGTGGTATTTACCAATTGCAGGTGAAAATGCCTTTGAAAATGCATCTTTCATGAGAGCCATGTATAAAGCAGGTGGTTTACATCCTGACTTTGCTCTACATAGTTCACAAGAACAAAGAGAGATCTTTGGTTCAGGTAAGGCTGGTGTGCTGCAGCGTTCAGCAATTCCTCAACATTTAATCGGTACCCACAAGGAATTTAGAGAATTAAGTGGTATTGAAACACCACAAGCATTTAAAGAGATCATTACAGTTGCAACACCACCACTCATTAATGAATATGTCAGATACATCGATCCATATGATTATTGGTCAGAAGTTTACTTCAATGGCGCAATGAGTGATGAAAAAATGGAAAAATGTTTAGAACTCTTGGATTTCCTTTACAGTGAAGAAGGCATTATGTTAATGAACTTCGGTATCGAAGGTGTTGACTATGAAATGGATGGGGAGAATGTTGTGAGCTTGTTGCCAATGAAAGAAGATGGCAGCAGAATGCAAATTGAAGAAAAATACCCAATTACGGCTTCGAGAGACTTTGCTGTATGGAGAGATTATGTTCAATTTAAAACACCAGATATTGCACCGGAATATAAAGAAATTGGTCTAGAAGTCATTGAATCTAGAAGAGATTGGAAAGATCCTTTTATAGATTATGAACTACAAGTTGAAGTTGGAAAGCTTGAAGCGGTAAAAGATATGACCATAAGTTTTGCATCGGACTGGAGAGCCTTCATTGCTGATACATCTGACAAATCAGATGAAGCACTTTACGAAGCCATGAAAGCAGAATGGGACAAGAGTGGTTATAAGGCAGCAAGAGAAGCTGTAACAAAATTGGCAGAGTCCTTAGGAAAATAGTTCCATTACAACCCCTTTGGGGCTCTTTCATTGACTTGTAAGAGCCCTAAACAGATTAAGGGAAAAGTACATTTTATACAGTGAAAGAGGAGAAAAAATGATATTACAGGATTGGAGAACACTTGAAGTCTTACAACGAAACAGATTGGAATCACGTGCATATTTTAATTATAGCCATGGTTCAACTGTAGAGAAACTCAATGGGCAGTGGCGATTCAAGTATTTAGACTCCCCTAGACGGATAAAGCAAGATTATTATGCTGATCGTTATCAGGATCAAGATTGGGATTTCATTGAAGTGCCGTCCTGTTGGCAGTTAAAAGGTTATGGGAAAATGCACTATACAGATTTGTATTACCAATTTCCAGTGATACCACCAGAAGTACCTACTGAAAATCCTACAGGCATTTACAGAAGGACCTTTGAATTAGAGGAACTGGATGATCAATCGAGGATTCTAAGATTCTATGGTGTAGATTCTGCTTTTCATGTTTATCTGAATGGAGAATTTGTGGGGTATTCTCAAGGGAGTCGTATGATCAGTGAATTTGATATTTCACAAGTAACAAGAGAGGGTGAAAATCAATTAACGGTGATTGTATATCAATGGAGTGATGGCACCTATTTGGAAGATCAGGACATGTGGTGGTTCAGTGGTATCTTTCGAGATGTTGAAATCATTACAACCAAAAAAAACTCTCTTTGGGATTTTCAAATTAAGACGGAGTTGGATGAAAACTATGAAAATAGTGTTCTACATATTCATTTGAAATATCAAAACATCAAGGATCATCGTCTTCAGCTGAAACTTCAAAACCCCGAAGGAGACATTATCCTAGATAAGAAATATCAGTTAATCACCAACGAAATCACTTTGCTTGAAAATATTAAAACGCCTGCCTTATGGAGTGCAGAAACCCCACATCTCTATTCTTTAGAGCTGTCATTGTTTGATAAAGACCAATTACTGGAAACTGTAGTTGAAAAAATAGGTTTCAGACAAGTTGAAGTTAAGGATGGCAAGATTTTACTCAATGGCAAGCCTCTTCTTTTTAAAGGGGTAAATCGTCATGATTTTAATTGTGATACAGGAAGAACGGTGAGTTCAGAAGACATGCTAAAAGATATTCTGTTGATGAAACAACATAATATTAATGCCGTCAGAACGGCTCATTATCCCAATATGCCAGAATTCTATGCTTTATGTGACCAATATGGACTTTATGTCATTGATGAAGCAGACTTGGAATGCCATGGCTTTGAATTAACTCACAATTATAAATGGATCACGGACAATCCTGATTGGGAAGAAGCTTATGTAGATCGTGGGAAAAGACTTGTCGATCGAGATAAGAATAGACCTTCAGTCATCATGTGGTCCTATGGCAATGAATCGGATTTCGGTAGAAACTTTATAGCCATGTCTGAAAAAATCAAAAATATGGATGCTACTAGATTAACCCATTATGAGTCAGATTTTTCAGCAAGTACTACAGATGTATATAGTACTATGTACTCCAATTATGAAATGCTTGAACAGATTGGTCGAGATATTGATCAAACAAAGCCACATATTTTATGTGAGTATGCTCATGCCATGGGCAATGGTCCTGGTGGTTTAATAGACTATCAAACCATCTTTGAAAAATATGATCGCTTACATGGCGGTTTTGTTTGGGAGTGGATTGATCATGGTATTCGCTGTTATGATGAAAAGGGAAAAGTTTTTTATAAGTATGGTGGCGACTATGGTGATGCACCTCATAATGGCAATTTCAATATGGATGGTTTGTTATTTCCAGATCGTACACCGTCACCATCTCTCACTGAATTAAAAAAAGTATACGAACCAATTTCTATTCAAGTATTGGATGCAGAAAAAGGCATTTTGGAGATCCATAATAAAAACACCTTTTTAAACTCAGATGTTTACGCGTTTCATTTTTATTTGTTCTTTGGTAATTCTTCTGTGGATATGAAGGTGGATATACCATCCATCAATCCTCGTACAAAAGCAATCATACAGTTAGAATATCCTCAAGTGATAGGTTTGAAGGATACAAGATATTTTGTGAACTGTAAAATATCTCTAAAGGATCATTGGCATTATGCAGCATCACAACATGTCGTAACAACCATGCAATATGAATTGCCTTGGTTTTTAGCCAGTGATAAAATGAACTTAACATCTGCTCCAAATATTGAAGATCAATTTGATGAACTTTTAATTAGTGGCAAGCATTTTCAGGTTACTTTTGACCAAGTAACCGGGTGTTTTAAGAACTACACCTATAAGGGAAAAGTGCTTATTGAAAAGGGTCCAGAACTTAATTTTTGGCGTGCACCCATTGACAATGACATGTACCAGATAAAAAAATGGCATGAAAAACATTTTCATTTAATGCATCTCTTTAATGAAAAATTTGAGTATGAAATTCAAGAAAAGGGCTTAATCATAAGAAATCACTTTATTGCAGGTATACCCAATCAAGAGTGGTATTATAAAGGTTGTTATCACTATTTCATCACTGAAGATGGAGAAATCCAATTTAAAGTGACAGGAAAACCTCATGATCCCAATCGAGTGATGCGAGAGATGATACCAAGAATTGGTGTGCATATGAACATCAACAAAAACCTAGAGCAAGTAAAATGGTTTGGTTTAGGTCCTCATGAAACCTATGTAGATAGTATTTCAAGTGGTTTGTTTGATTTATATGATCATCATATCTCGAAAATGTGGACAGATTATCCCTATCCTCAGGAAAATGGCAATCGTTCACAAGTAGACTTTATGGCGCTATACGACGAGGACCATGGGATTTACCTTAAAAGTCATCAACCTCTCAATATGAGTGTACACCCATACACCCATGAAGACATCGAACAAGCAAAACATTGTAATGCACTTAACCCTCAGTCTTTTTTAAGATGGAACATTGATTACAAGCAAAATGGTTTAGGCAGTAACAGTTGTGGACCACAGCAAAAGCCTGAACATCAACTAAAACTTATTCACTTTGAGTTTGGATTCACATTACAGGGAAAGGATAAAATATGAAATCAATTGTAGACCTTAAAAATATTCCTTTTAGCAGATATGGCTCTTATTTTGTCCTTTCGGAAATCAATGAAAAACTTTTCATTCGAGATGTGAGAAGAGGTGATTTAGATCCTGGGAATGTCTTTGAAATCATTAAGCCGGATCACTTTGATTATGAGGTGTTAGGCGACGAAACCGAACTGATCCTAAGGTTTGAATCGGGTGATGTACATTTGATCATGCCTGATGAAAAAACCTTAAGAATAAGAACAGATCTTACAGGCATAACCCTTGTCATGGCACCAAACAAATATGATAATTACTTTTTAAATCCAAAAGGGTACTATGAAATCTGCAGCTATGCTTCTGAACTTAGATTTGGACTTCATCCTTGTCTAGGAGCATTTGATATCGCCTCAAGGGAGCGTCAAATTACAATCAGTTTAAAAGATGCATCAGATCTTGTCATAGAAAGTTATAAAGTAGCTTCTTCTTATGTCCCTCAAAGTTACACTGAAGGATTAAATCAAGTGAAGGAAAGCTTTAAGGGATGGTTGAAAAACACAACCGTTTCAGATGATGACAAAAGCAGATTGGCTGCCTATATCACTTGGAGTAACATGGTTCATCCGGAAGGGCAACTCAAGCGTGAAGCTATGTATATGTCCATGAATTGGATGACCAACATATGGAGCTGGGACAATTGTTTTGGAGCGATCTTGCTTTCAAAATCCAATCCTCAGTTGGCCTTTGATCAATATATCTTCTTTAAAGATTTACAAGATGATACAGGGATGCTGCCAGATTACGCCAATACAATTTATGCATCCTATGCCAGTGCAAAACCACCGATTTATGGGTGGGCGTATCGGTATATGATAAGAAGGAACCCCATATTTTTGGAGCACAGGTATTTAGAAGAGGTATATGATTTTGTTGAGAAGTTTACAGAATTTTGGTTGAATCATAGAACAATTAATGGGAAACCCTACTATACCCATGGCAATGAATCGGGTTGGGACAACGGTACTAACTTTGAAGAAGGGGTTCCTGTTATGACGCCAGATTTGCTGGCATTTCTCATAGATCAAATCGATTTTCTTACAGAGATTGGTGCAAAACTATCTAGAGAGCTTTCAAAGTGGGAAGTCCTCTTGGAACAATTCATGGAGCAATTGATGTCGTTATGGGATGGAAATCAATTTAGAGCTTATCTGATTGAAGAAAAGCGTTTTGTAAAAACCGGTGATACCCTACAAAATTACTTGCCAATCCTTATTTTAAATCGTTTGGATGTTTCTGTAAGAGAAAAACTAGTTGAAGGTTTATTGGAGGAAGGTCGTTTTCTAACGGAATATGGGTTGGCAACAGAAAGCTTAAAAAGTGAACAGTATCGATACAACGGATATTGGAAAGGACCTATTTGGGCACCAACGATGCTAATGTTCATTGATGGTCTAAGAAATTTTGGTGCATTAGAATATGCTAAAACCTTATCTGATAGATTTATAAAGTGTATGAAAATAGGTGGTATGGCAGAAAACTTTGATCCCTTAACAGGAGAAGGTTTGGTGGATCCAAGCTTTGCATGGACTTCATCTGTCTATTTAACCCTATTAGATGAATTAGGAACCTATGAAACTTAAAAATCGTATCAACTCAAGAGAGCAAATTTCTTCTTTTTCATGAAGGCTACCACTGAAGTATGGTTTGAAAAAAGACTTTTTTACTGATATGATTATTGAAGAAGTCATATAATGGAAAAAGGTGATCGATTGGCAACTTTAAAAGATATAGCAAAAAAAGCTGGCGTTTCAACAGCGACGGTATCAAGAATCCTCAATGGTGATGATGCCATAAATGTACGTTCTGAAACCAGAAGAAGAGTTTATGAAGCTGCAGAAGAACTGGAATATACTTCTTTAATGAGAAAGTACTCCAAAAGGGCAGTAAAGGGTACACCCCTTAAAATTTTAGTGGTCCATTGTTACTCTGAACAAAATGAAATAGAAGACCCCTATTATTTATCCATTCGCTTTGGTCTCGAACATGAGGCGAAAGACAAAGGTATGGAAATTGTGAAAATTTATAGAGAAAATGGTCAATTAAATCTGGAACAGATCAATGACATTGATGGCATTATTGCTGTAGGCGAGCTTTCAGATGCTGAAGTGAACAAATTGAGTCAATATCATGACAAATTGGTATTTTTAGATCATACACCTAAATCAGGTGCTTATGATACCATTGTGGTGGATTTATATCATTCTATTGGAGAAATGATCAATTTCTTAAGATCAAATGGACATAAGATTATTGGTTATATCGGTGGACGAGACAGTTACGCTATAGATGACATCGACATAAGAGAGCGCGCATTCATTGAAATCATGAATCAAATGAAATTATTGGATACAAGATTTATTAATATTGGAGATTTCTCCATCGAGTCTGGATACAATCTTGTGAAGGAACATATCATTAAAGAGGATTTGGCTGATGCTTATGTCATTGCCAATGATTCCATGGCAATTGGTGCTTTAAGAGCTTTCGCAGAGAAAAATATCAGTGTACCTAAGGATGTGTCGATAATTTCAATCAACGATATTCCCACTGCAAAATTTACTTTACCGCCATTAACCACAGTAAAAATCCATTCTGAAGACATGGGCAGAATTGCCATTAGAACACTTCTGGATCGCATTGATTCAGAACGCGATGTCCCAATTAAAGTACTGGTTTCTACTAATCTTATTGTACGAGATAGTGTTTCAAAGAAAAAATAGAAAAGAATTGCATCTAAACTGCTTAAAAGAAAGAACTTTTAAGCAGTTTTTTCTTTTTATATTGCTTGACAGAGTAATAACAAAGGTATATTATTAAAACATACCTACTGGTAGGTATGTAGAATTGGAGGGAATAATATGAGTAAGATTGTTGTTGTCAATGGTAGTGCAAGAATTAAAGGCAATACCATGAGTATGGTAAAGGTATTTGAAGAGCAAATGAGAAAAATGGATCCAAGTGTGGAGTTTGAATATATTCATTTAATACAAAAAAATTTCGGATACTGCTTGAGTTGCAATCAGTGTTTGTTAAAAGGTCCCGATCAGTGCTTGAATCGAGATGATGCACGTGAGATCTTGGAAAAAATGCACAGTGCTGATGGTCTTGTTTTCGCTTCACCGGGATATGGTGCCATGGTTTCGGCGTTGTTTAAGAATCTATTGGATCGTTTTATGTATTTGGACCACATGGTTGAATTTGAAGGTGTTCCAGCTGTCATTATATCCACATCAGGTGGTGACGGTGTGACAGGTGCTCCCAAATATATGGCTGATCGTGCTATAAGATGGTGGGGTTGTAACATCATAGATAAGATTGGTATTGGTCATGCCTTTTATGTGATGAATGAAAAATCCAAAGCTAAAGGCAATAAACGACTTGAAAAAGCAGCAATTAGCATGCTAAAAGAAATTGAAGCTGAAAAACCTATGAAACCAACATTTCTTTCTTATATGTATTTCATTTTTAACAAGACAGAAGGAGAAGTGAGTCCTAGTGCTCAACCTGCAAGATATGAGCATTGGGTTTATAGAGGATGGTTCAACAAATCTTATTATTACGACACAAAAATTAATATTTTCTACAAAATGCTAGGAAAGTTTTTTAATGTGACCATGAAGTTTGTCTTTAAACTACTTCTTGGAAAAGATGCAGATCAAAAACTTGGCGCATGGACCCATAACAATTATTAGCACCTTTCAAAATTTTGCCTTATTTGAGGAATAATGCTATAATCCTGTTACATAGAGGAAGGTGTAGACATGAAAGATCAAATTATTGAGACGGCTTTGTATATGTTTTTAAATAATGGTGTATTGCAAACGTCTCTTATCGATATAGCAAAATCTTTGAACTTAACCAAAGGGGCCATTTATCATTATTTTAGAAGTAAGGATGAGTTATTGTTTGCAAGCTTTGACTTAATTGTAATGGGGATGGAATCGTATATTACGCCTTTAGAGGACCATAATATTAGCTTGAAGGATACTTTTGGAATATTGTATGAGATTATGGTGAGTCAGAATACTGAAGAGGTAACAGGGCAGTATGAGTTTTTACTTTATTGTTCAAGAACTTATCCAGAATTGAAAAGTAAATTAATTGAAGCAACCCATAAGTTTAATGGCGTAATCAAAGGAAAAATTCTAGAGGATATTAAAAAGGGTAAGGTAAGACAGGATTTGGATTTAGACCATGTACTTCTGAAGATTTCACTGATCTTTGAAGGAACAATGTATTTAAATCAAGTCTATAGTCCAATTGGGATGTCCTATCATGTACCAAAGTTGTTTGATGAAATTTTAAATGAGATCTATGGCGTAAACTAAATTGCTTAAGAGAATTAAATCAAAGTCCACTAACTAGTAATGGAACTTAGGTTCCTTTTTTTTACCTTGAATCAACAAATCGATGTTAATTCCTAATTGTGAAGGGTATCCTATGGATATGCACTTGCCATATAGGAGGTCTTATGAAGAAAATTGGCATCTTGATGATTTTACTTTTTCTCGTTAGTTGTGATCATACGGATTTATCAGGGGATATAATCGTCAGTGATCGGCTTTGGTATGTTGGAGATTTAATTCCACTTCGATTGGAAGTCCCTGAAGAACTTGAAGAGATTCATGATGTGATGTGGGGTGTCTATAATCTTGAGCATCCAGATGTTGCTTTAGAAATCCTTTTTACAGGTGAAACAATTCTGAATTACATAGATGAGAATACCCTTGAAAACCTTTTAAATTTAAATGAAATAGATTATGACCGAGTTGTGCTCTTTATTCCCAATGAATCAGGTCATTATCGCGTTGAGGTGGAGGGTTTCTATAAGCAAACAAATCCACAGCCTATTACTGAACTTGAAATAACAATAGAATAATTAAACCTATGATTATCCCAAGGTGGATAATCTTTTTTTGTCGATGATATGAAAAGCATTATTTACGCTCAACTTTTAATAGGAGAGAAAAGATTGATAGGGAAAGTGGAGCGAAATTCTATGGTTATATCTGAATGAAAATAGAAATCATGACAATGCTTTGGCAAATAAAGGGCATGATGCTTTGTGCTCAACGGAAAACATGAAATGTAAAAAACTTAGATTTATTCTACAGTTTTCTTGAGGTATATAAACCATTGTACAACATTTGTTCTAAGAATTCTAAATTTTAAAAAGACAATAGTCCTTTAAGCAAGATAAAACTACAAAAGACCTTAAAAACATAATGTTTTTTGTATACTGTTACAGGCTGTATTGTAGCCACTTTTGTTTACATTTACAGGAATTGGGTAAAATCTATATAGCATGTTTTCAGGTGTAAAGTGGAGGTCTATGATGATAAAAAGATGGAACATCAATAAGAAAATAATATTAGGTTGTATCATACTCATTATTCTTCCTTTGCTTGCCTTGGGATTTAGAATGTATTATAGCTCTAATCAATTCGTAGAGAATCAACTTGAAGCCAATTTGAAATCTCGGATTGAAGATTATAATGAGTTTTATTTAGAAGAAATCAATGGCAATTTAGCTTTATTCTTTAATATTTGGCATGGTAATAATAATTTAGAAAAAGCTTTTTCGGATCCTTTGATATTTGATGAGTTTAGAAGAGACTGGGCATCTGCACTTCAGGGTTATCCAGAAGTCTTGAGTGTTTATTACAGTGATACAGAAGGACATTTTTTAAATTACCCGGTCTTTGAAGTGGATGAGTCCTATGATCCAACGAATCGTGTATGGTACTTGGATGCCATTTCAAATCCAGATGAGCTCAACTGGTCAGAACCTTATATAGACTATATGACCAACGAAATGATCATCACCTTGTCACAAGCTCAAAAGAACAGTAGAGACGAAATTATTGGGGTTTTAGCCATTGATGTTACTTTGAAAGAACTCTCTTATTTTTTGCAAGAGGCTTTATTGACAGAAAACAGTATCATGTTGCTGGTTTCTGAGAAAAATATCATAATAGCATCTTCAGATTTGGAAGAGCTCAATGAGAATATTGATATATATGCCTTTGCTTCCTCAATCAACAAAACTGAAGATAGTTTTTCTTATAAATTTGAAGAGGAAAGGTATTTAATCAGTTATGTCACCAATGCATTTGATGGCTGGCGTTTGATTGTTGTGGTACCAGAGAATGATTATAAAGAGGATTTAAAGTCTTTTTACAGCATATTTATTAGAATCTCTGTAATGATCTCAATCTGGGGTGTTCTTGTAATTGTTATTTTAGTTTATTACAGTAAAAAAGAGTTTATTAAACCCATTGAAGTTTTGCAGAAAAAAATGAAACAAGCTGAATCTGGAGATTTAAGTTTTAATGTGATCCTTCAAGAAAAACGAACAGATGAAATTGGACAACTGAGTATGGATTTTAATCAGATGATTAAAGGTCAGAAACAGTTGATCAACAAAATAAAAGAAACAGCACAGGTCTTAGGCCATACAGTTGATGAAAGTAAAAATGTGGTAAGCATTTCATCAGATCATGCCGAACAACAAGTTTTGGCACTTCAAAATTTATTTCAGCATCTAGACATTTTAGATGATTCCATACAAGAGGTATCCAATCATATAGAGCACATCACCACTAACCTAGGTGAGTTTGCCGAGGCGATGCAACATATGGGTGCAGCAGCCAATGAGGTCGCTGAAAATACCATTCAAACGGCTGGTTCAGTCAGTGATATTTCTGTATCTTTGAAGAAACTGGACAAGAATATTCAATCCATTCATACCAATGTGCTGGAAACGACAGAACAAGGGGTACAAGTTTCTTTTGCTGTTGACAAAGGTAAAAATCATTTAGGGTTAACAAAAAAAGCATTATCAGAAACCCAAGAGACGATTGATGATTTTTTAAGTGAAGTTCATAAATTATCAGACTCGGCCAATGTCATTAGCAAAATCATTGGTATGATTGATGATTTAACAGAACAAACAACCTTTTTAGCGCTGAATGCTTCCATAGAAGCTGCCAAAGCGGGAGAACATGGAAAGGGCTTTGCAGTTGTTGCCAATGCTGTAACAAGATTATCGGAAAAGGCAAAAGTATCTACTCAAGAAGTTTATCAACTCATTGCAAAAAGCCAAGAACAAATTCACCGTACTGTGGACAAAGTCAATGCCTCTGCAGAAGGAATAGATGGTAGTATGAAGGCGATGATCGAAATGGAAAATGCCTTTAAGCATATTGAAGATTCCATAGCTGTCGTCAATCAACAAGTTGAAGAAATTGCGAGAAATGCAACGGAGGAATTGAATGCAAGCCATATGATTATGTTGGCTTCAGAAAATGTTAGTGATGCAACCATGCAAGTATCAGCCAGTACAGAAGAACAAGTCGCGACTTTTAACGATATGATTGAAAAAATAGAAGTGATGTATGATTTAGCCAGTAAGGTTCATGCACTTGCTAAATATCAAGTGGAAAAGAGTAATGATATTACCAATAATGGTAAAGAAATCAATACCATGACATTTGATTTATCTGTCATGAGTGAAAACGTTGAAATGATTTCAGAAAAATTGGAAAAGCAGGCTGAGAAGTTAATTAACATTGTATCTGAATTTACAATTGATGCCATAGATGAAAAGGAGCAAAAAGATTTTGAATCCTAATTTGAAGAACGTTATTCAATTGTTGGAAGATGGACAAAAGGACCCTTTAATTAGTCTAGAGAAGGGTTACTTTTCATTAAAAAATGGAGAAAAAATGTATGATATTGCACTTAAGGAAGTCGATGCAGTGCTACGTCTAAAGGACAGCCAGATACACGATTTCCCTAGTGAAAATCCACATGTGAGAGGTTTAATTTACTTTAATGGACAATGGATCGCCTTGGTACATTTCAATTGGTGTAATCAAGTTCAATGTGAAAAACTGCTGTGTCAACATATCATTATTGCCAAATCCAATGAAGAGAAATTTGGAATCCTAGTAGAACAAATCATTGATATGCATGAGGATCTTATTAATCCATTATTGGATTTGGATATATTTAAAGAAAGGGTATAATATGCTCTATAAAGATGATGCTTATCATCGTATGTTTGTAGATGAAGCAGAAGAACAAATTCTTCAATTACAAAATTTGATTTTATCTTTATATCAAAAGGATGTTTCTGATGATCAGGTGCATCTCATGTTTAGAGTTGCCCATTCTTTGAAAGGGGCGACAGCTACTTTAAATATCAGTTCTATGGTTGAACTAACCCACAGACTGGAACATATTTTTGATCTTAAAAGAAAGATGAATATCTGCTTTAGTGAAATCATGATTGACATGATGCTTTCCATTACTGATTATTTGAAGAAAATACATGAAACCCTATACAAAGAATCAACCTTTGAAGTTGATGAAGCATTAAGAATTTTTCTTGAAGAAATTGATGTCTATTTACCAGTCTATGCAAATCAAAAGGAGGAAAAACCATACCTTGAAGGGCACATATTAACCCTTGATTTCGAAGACGATGCCAGTATGCTTTGTGTAAAAGCGTATATGATTATTGATCTTCTTAAGGATCAACTAACCATAGTAAAAACAAATCCTCAAGATTATGAGCATTCAGAGGATCTTGATTTTCACCATAAATTTGAATTGCAAGTGGAAGCAGCCATTGACGTAGATGTGATAAAAAAATGTCTTGAACCGATTACGGATATCAAAAATATCTTTTGGACTCAAGAAGAACCAAAAGAGAAAGATGAAGTACAAATGATTCCAACTAAAATTCAATCCATTAAAGTTCCAATTGAACAGGTGGATAGGATCATTAGTTTAACAGAACGACTTGTTATCTTACAAGAAAAAATGGCTTATGAAATGGATCTTCTTAAAGCTGAATTCAAAAAGGATTATGTTTTTCACAATATCCAAAAGGTTCAGGAGGATTTTAATGACCAAATTGCTGCTTTGAGACAGTTGTCCGTTGATACGCGCATGGTTCCAATTGAGATGATTTTCAGACCTTTACCAAGATATTTAAAAAAATTGACTGATAATCAGGATAAGGAAATTGAGTTGAAATTAACAGGAGGAGATACTGGCGTTGACAAGAAATTAATTGAGCTTTTAAATGATCCTTTGCAACATATGATTAGAAACGCCGTGGATCATGGTTTTGAAAATTCACGAGAAAGAATTACAAAAGGTAAGGCAGCAATAGGATGCCTGGAAATCAATGCTACACAAAATCAGAACCAGTTAATTTTGGAAATTAAGGATGATGGAAAAGGTATAGACATAAATACGATAAAGAAAAAGGCTCTTTCAAGAAATCAGATTTCCATTGAAGAAGCTGAATATATGACTCATCAGGATTGGTTGGATTTAATTTTTAAGCCAGGTTTTTCTACAAAGGATATAGTGAATGAAGTTTCAGGTAGAGGTGTAGGCTTAGATGTTGTAAAAGATAGTATTTTAAAACTTAATGGTTCTATTGAAATGGAAACTAGCATTGGTGTTGGCACTACATTTTTTTTGAAAATACCTTTAACACTATCCATTATGGATTGTTTTATTTTGGCCCAAGATAACTGTTTATATGGTGTTCCTGAATCCATGGTCCTTGAGGTCCTAAGTTATGAACCGATGAAACTAAAGGAAAGTGTCTATCTTTCAGCATATGGAAACATGTTTAGTTGGAAAGATAATTATATTCCTTATCTTAAGCTAAGTGAGTATTATAATTTAAAACCAAGAGATTTGCCTCGTTATATGCACCTTTGTGTTGTAGGTCTGGGGGATAAAAAAATAGCACTGCAATGTGATGAAATTCTAGGAAAAAAATCTTTAGTCATGAGTAGTGTAGGCGATTTAGTAGGTGAAGATAAAATTTTAGGAAGGCGAAATGATTTACTTGGACTCTCGTCATTAGGTGATGAACGTTTGGTACAGGTTTTGGAAATATCTTATTTCTTAAAAGAGAAAGGCTGATTTATGAGAGCGATGGTTGTAGATGACACAACATTTATGAGATTAACTATAAAACAAATGTTGGAAAAAAACAAATTTGAAGTGGTTGCAGAAGCAGAAAATGGCTTGGAGGCTGTTCAGAAATACAAGATCTTTAAGCCCGATTTAGTTGTCATGGATATTTCAATGCCTATTATGGATGGATTGCAAGCAGTCAAAGCCATAAGGCATGATGATCCCACTGCAAGTATCATCATATGTTCTTTACAGGGACAGAAACATATTGTTTTGGATGCCATTAAATCTGGGGCAAAATCTTATTTAACCAAACCGGTAAAAGAAGAGAAGTTAATGGGTGAAATCTATAAAATGAAGTTTCCAGATAGAACTCAGGAAAAAGCTAAAGAAGAACCTGTCAGACAACCGAATCGAGAATGGTCAGAGGAGTTCATGAAGGGTTTGAATATGGGTTATCTTGAAGCCCGTCGTGAAGTGGCTACCAATATGTTGAGAATGGGCATTGAACTCCAGGTGGTAATGCATTGTGTTGAAATGTCCAAGGAAGAAGTAGAAGAATACAAGAAATTGTTTAATCTTAATTAACTTTAACTGAAAAAATCAACTAATTCTCCCGCCTCTAAATGGAGTGAAGGCGGTGAGTCTCGCAGAGAGTTGATTATTAGCCGTGAAAAGGACTAATTATTATACTCTGTTTCCTTGTGTTTGCAAACTTTTCAAGATATAATAAGAACATAAGTTCGTATGTTTTGGAAAGGGAGTTACATTATG
>JAFGVN010000055.1 GCA_016937975.1 Clostridia bacterium | reverse complement strand
TTGGATGAACCTGTACTTTGAATTTTTGCCACATTAATCATTGCTTCCAGAACATCTGGATATGACTCCATATATAATTCTTGTTTACCTCTGAACTCATGAAGCTCAGATAATAATGCAGCTATATCTTTATCAAACAATTCTCTTTCAGTTTTCATATAGTCAAATTTTCTCATCACGGGTCCCCCTGTGTATTCTGCATATATTGTAGCAACAAATATGCAGATTAGCAAGTTTGTGTGCAGATTAAGCTTCATTAATGAAACTATACCAAAAGTTATTCTCCCAGAATAAGTACAGTTGCTATTAATATGCATACTGCTCCTATTAGCCTCATAACTAGCGTTATTTTGCTCTTCTTTCCTTCTCTGAGTTTCAATGATTTAGCAAATAAAGCCACTGCCAAAACAGATATAATACCTCTCGAACCCATGATAATATTAAATTCTGTTGCATGGCCGTAATATGCGATGGCCAGCGCTAATAAAAGACCCGTTCCCCCATTAAATATACCTGACACCCATATCCATTTCTTAGTAGATTTGGGAGTAGTTTTTATCCGTACTCCGGATATAAATCCCTTTATCAAGAAAAACAAGGCTACTATTATACTGCCCAACAGCATAAACACAAGCTTATTAAATTCAGGAGCTTTTTCCTGTATTACAATATCACTGAACCCTAGAAATGTGATTGCAATTAATGCCAGTAATATTGGCAGCACTATATCTTTACCATACTTGTCCTGCTTTTCAATATCGGTCCTCTTGAATTCAATACCCAAGAATATTATTGAAACAACGCAAAGAACAACTCCAATAATTACCTCATTTGAAATATTGCCAATTGAGAATATGTATGTACCTATGGCAACAAATACAACTTTAGATCCCATTATAGGGGATATTATTGATGCGTCTCCCATACTAATTGCTTTAAATCCAATTAGCATGCCAACAGCTAATAATGCTGAATAAATCAGTATCCAATAAAACTGACCCCAGTTCACTTCAAGCTCTCGGCTTAACATAATAAGTATTATATATATGAAAGGTTGAAAGACTGTGGTCGCTACTAAAATGTGGTTTTGTTTTGCGCCTTCTGCGTAAGCTCTTTTTGTAAATATCATCGCAAAAGATACAGTAACTGCTGCTACAAATGCCATAATTTCATAAACTTGTATCATAAATATTTCTTCTTCAAAATGTATTTTATTTCAAAAATGAGTATATCATAGAAGAACCTGTTTCTTTAATCAAAAAACATTATTCACATATTTATGATATATAGTTTTCCGTATCATTGTCTAACCATTTTACTTATACCTCAAAGTTCTTCTTTGAATATCATAAAACTAATGTCCATGTCATTGCTGTAACTCCTAATATAATAAACCTCTGGCTGCCCTTCAATTTTATTTACCATCACAACCTCTCCATTACATTTTGCAACCGGTTTTCTGTCAGACCGAATCAATAAGGTTGTAAAACCATCGCTTTTCACCGTTATATCAAGCCCGGTATCTTTAGTCCGCCTCTGATGATTCTCCCACCGAAAACAATGAACTCTTAGAGGAAAGAGATTTATTGGTGTTGTGTTAGAACAACTGCGTTTCCTTTTTTATGCCCGGTCTCTACATATTTATGGGCATCATTCACCTGCTCCAGAGAAAATTTTCTGCCGATTATAGCTTTAAGTTTATTTGCTTCAATTATCGTACTTAGTAAATCAAGATCCTTAATTTTTTCTGACGGTTTTCTTAAACCAGTAGCTGCAAAGCCCGCTTTTCTTTTAGAGAATGAAGAAAGCAGCATGCTTGTCATAATACCTGCCGACGGAACGGTTGTAAGATAGATTCCTTCTGATGATAATGAATTTTTACATCTTGAGAAAGAACTTTTGGCGACCGCATCAAAAATGATGTCGTATTTTTCACCGAGCTCAGTGAAATCTACCTTTGTATAATCAATAACCTTATCAGCACCAAGTGATTTAACCAGTTCTATATTTTGGGACCCACATACGGCGGTTACATCAGTGCCGAAGTATTTGGCAAGCTGCACAGCAGATACGCCTACACCCCCGGATGCACCGTTTATCAGCACCTTCTGCCCCTTTTTGATTTTCCCATTGTCCCTCAGGAAAGGCAAAGCTGTCAGTGCGCCTTCGCTTATCGCAGCAGCTTCTTCAAATGTAATGTTCTTTGGTTTGATTGCAATAGCTTCATCTTCAGATAGGGCGATGTATTCAGCATTGGTGCTTAAAGTGGATCCAGAAGAACCGTATACTTCATCACCTGTTACAAATCGTGTTACATCTTTCCCTGTTGCTTCAACAATACCTGCAAAAACATCACCGGGTATCTGTTTGGGCTTGATAAGTCCAGTAAAAAACCTAGAAATAAAAGGTTTCCCTTCCCTCATTGCGCAATCTGAAAAGGCGACCACGGTTGATTCGATTCTTATCAACACTTCATTGTCTTTCGGCGACGGTTTTTCTACCTCCTGAATCTTTAAGACATCAGGACCACCATATTTTTTTATAAGAATTGCTCTCATGTTATTTTTACTCCTTCATAATATTAATAATTACTTTTCCGCGGGCATGGCCCTCACCAAGGTACCGCACAGCCTCAGCTGTTTCACTTAGTGGATAACTTTTCTCAATTACAGGTTTAATCTTTCCGGCTTCAACAAGTCGTATTATAAACTCTAGATCCTTCGCATCGGGCTTTGCTGCAAGGATGCGAATCTTTCTGTCTCCCAGCGACATTAGCGGTCCTAAAAGCATAGCTTTGATGACCTGAGAGAGTGCTCCGCCCACTATGACGGCAGTTCCCCTGGGATTTAAAGCACGCTTATATGCAGAAAGTGGCTGATATCCATTAACGGCCAATATAAGGTCGTAGCGTTTCCCGCTTTTTAAACAGTCTTCCTTCGTATAGTCGATGACATGGTCTGTACCTAGGGAACGCACCAGCTGTTCATTTCTTGCGCTGCATATAGCAGTTACTTCAACCCCAAAATGTTTGGCAAGCTGAATTGCAAATGTACCCACTCCGCCTCCGGCACCATAAACCATAACTTTTTGTCCCAGTTCAATGTTCCCTTTATTTCGTAAAGCCTGAAGAGCTGTAACTGCCGACATTGGAACCGCAGCAGCAGCTTCGAATGAAACTGTGACTGGTTTCAACGCCAATGGTTTTTCGGGAACTGCGACATACTCGGCAAATCCTCCAAGGCCACAAGCGGAAATATCACCAAACACCTCATCCCCCACTGAAAACTTATGGATGTTTTTCCCAACAGCTTCAACTCGCCCTGCGATATCAGAGCCAAAGATCTTCCGCTTCGGAATAATCCCCATTTTCATGGAACGAATATCGGCAGCATTGACCGATACTGCAGCAATTTTTACCAAAACCTCATTGTCCCTCGGTGTGGGTTTTTCCACTTCCCGGAATACAAGAGCATCCGGAGAAATTCCTTTATCATATACAACAGCTTTCATTTTATACCTCCTCTTCTATGCGATTGACCGAAATCAGATCAACACCTAAATCATTAATTCTTCGAAGGACGCCATACAAAGCTGATTGATCAACTAGCTGTCCGCATAGTTTCGTAGTTAAATTGGACTGTTTTATAATAACAAGCTCTTCAAACCACGTTTCTTTAATATAACCACTAATTACTATTTCATATAACATGCTTCATCACCTCTTACCACAGCACAGGTATAGTCCCAATTCTTTGTTCCTGTAGTTCTAAATTTTTTGTTTTCTTGAACCTCTCACGACTAAAGTCACGAGATTCTTAGATTGTCACCTCTATTGAGGTGAAATGGTTTGTTAAACCGCTAAGCTACCCCCGTCGTCCCGACGGTTGATCGAAGGTGAATCCGTTCACCTTCTTTTAGTATGTTAATACTTGCATTCAAGTCCCTGTCATGCCTGGTTTGACAATATGGACATGTCCATTTCCTGACAGCCAGGTTTTTAACCTTACTGTTCTTATAACCACAGGCTGAGCATAGCTGTGATGATGGAAAGTGTCTGTTCACCTTGACAAGTTTTCTGTCATACCATTCGGCTTTGTAAACAAGTAGTTCAACCAACTTTGACAGGCTTACATCACCAACGGATTTAGCCAGGTACTTGTCTTTAAGCATGGCTTCTACATTAAGGTCCTCAATGGCAATGAAGTCGTGGTTTTTGACTAATGCGGATGTAACCTTATGCAGGTAGTCCAGTCTTATATCGGCTATTCTTTCATGAATGCGGGCTACTTTAATTTTAGCTTTATGATAATTGGCGGAGCCATATTCTTTCCTGGATAAAGAGCGTTGGGCTTTTGCCAGCTTGCTTTCCAGGGATTGATAGGACTTAATATTAGGAAGGGTATCGCCATTGGAAAGCACCATCAGGTCTTTAAGCCCCATATCAATGCCAACATGGGAACCGGTCCTATCAAAGGCCTGTGGCTTAGGCTCTTCTACAAGAAGAGCTACGTAGTAACGCTTTGAAGAGGTACTTCTTACCGTGGCTGAGATGATGCGACCCCTCAAGGTCTTGGAAAGCTTAATTTTAACGAAACCTAATTTAGGCAGCCTGACTCTCTTCCCCTGAATGCGAATGTTATTATTGGTATATTTGGATGTGTAGGATTGTACAGGGTTTCTTTTGTTTTTGAAGCGTGGTCGGTCATTTAGACCTTTAAAGAAACGTTTATAGCCGTCATCAAGGTGTTTCAGTGCAGTTTGCAGAGCCGTAGAGTCTACCTCTTGCAGCCAGTCCAGGCCTTGTTTTAGACCCGGGAGTGCTTTGGAGCACTTGCCGTAGGATAGACCTTTGCCGGTAGACTCATAGGTTTCATTCCACTGATTCAGGAAATAGTTGTAGACATAGCGACAAGAGCCGATGGTCTTGGCAATCAGCACTTGTTGTTCCTTATTGGGATACAGTCTGAATTTATATGCTTTTTGTATTGTATCCACCAGGATCTCCCTTCCGCGAACATATGTTCTTATTATACGTTACTATTTGCCTTTTATCAATCTTTCAGGCAAAAAAAGAGTGAATTCATCCCACGACTGAAGTCACGGGTGTTCTTCACTTAAGCATAAAAGAACTCCTCGCTTTAGTTTCTTACTTGATCAAAGAATACAAAAATCGAAGAGGACTTTGCACCTACTAAAGTAGGGTCTTGTGTCTAATAAAGTAGGGGGTTCTTTACTTGAAACACACTAAACTATGCCAAGCTCTTTTGCTTTTGATACTGCCAGTGTGCGGCGATTCACCTGTAATTTCCCAAAGATGTTTTGATTATAGCTCTTCACAGTACTAAGCGCTAAAAATAGGGTGTCACTAATTTCTTGATTTGATAATCCCGCTGCGATTAACGCCAGCACCTCAAGCTCTCTAACTGTAAGGGGCTCCGAAAGTGATTGATTTGCATGCTCCCTTGAAAAGCCAGGCTTGTTTGATGCTTCCACAACAGATTTTGGATATTGGTGATGTGATTTTTCTGCATTATCAATCTGAATTTCAACATCTTCGAGGGTAATTTCATCAGGAAGTGGATTCATATGGTAATTTGCTTTGCCCTCCATGATGCAGTCACGTGCTAAATCATATAAACCCTCACTGCAATAAATTCTTGCAAGAAGCATATTGTATTTATATTTCCAGTCCATTAGAGCATATTGCTGACCATAGGTTTTGCTCTCCTCAAGCAATGTATATGCTTCATTGTTCTCATTTCTTAAAAAGGCGATTTTGGCTAGCCCCAAATAAAGACTTGCCAGTAGTATTGGGACACGATTCTCAACAGTCACATTTGAAATTGTCTGTTCAATCATTGCTTTTGCTTTACTCAATTCTCCCTGCAGAATATGCAATTCTCCAAGCACCATGTAAAATGAATTCTCGAGGAGTGGATTAACAAAACCTTTAATGCTCTTTAGTGACTGGATAATCACCACTTCTGCCTTATGTAGATCACCCATTATCCAATGGGCTGTTGCGAGCAACATGCTCACAATAGCCTGCTTATAATGTTGATCAATTGGAATCAATGCAAGAGCTTCTTGAGTATACTTAAATATCCCTTCTACATCCCCTGTAGCTGCAGCAATGTACCCATATGCGGATAAAATCGTAGCCGGCAACAAATTAAACTGTGTTATGTCGGATATAATAATATCTTCCGGATATGTATCTTCCTGGCACCTATCATATAAGCCCTGCGCCTTATTGAACCACTCTTTACAAGCTTCTACCTCTCCCATATCAAGCAGTGCCCACCCATATCCCATGGAAAGTACCGGACTTCTATCAATAATTACTGCAGGAAGTTTCTTTGCCATGTCGAGCCATGATGCCGACTTAAGCTGTATATCCATTTCAGCCCATTTACATTCAATCAATGCCGCAGCATTATCAAAGGCATCTGCCTTTAGAAAGTGATGAATGGCCTCCTGCTCGCGCTCATTTGCTTTAAACAAAAGTCCTGCGCAAAGATGGAGCCTTTTAACCTCATTCTTTGGCTGATGGTCCAAGCGCTGTCTAAGGAGGTCTCTAAAAAGGTGATGATATCGATACCACTGATAAGATGAATCCGCGGAGATAATAAAGCAGTTCGTCTTTACAAGGTTCTTAATGATGGTACTACTGGTGCCTTCTTTAAGCTGAAGCAAGTCATCACAAAGCTCGCTCGAAAAAAACTCCAGTATTGAAGTGGAAAGTAGAAACTCTTTGATTTCCGGAGGATGGCGCTCAAGTACTTCCTCCATAAGATAGTCCATAATATAATAATGACTTGTTGTAAACGCCTCGATAAAAGCATTTATATCCTCAAGCCCCTTCATTGAGAGCACCGTCATCTGAATACCTGCTATCCAACCCTCTGTCCGATTTATGAGGTGCTGAAGTTGGGACTCTTCTAATGTGATATGAAGCTGCTGTGAAAAATAGTCTCTCGCCTCTTCATCTGTGAATCTAAGTTTTGAAATTCTAAGTTCGAGTAGTTTTTTACTTGCCCTCATTTTTGCCAGCGGGAACGGCGGATCTTCTCTGGTAATCAAAACGAGTTGCATAGACGGAGGGAAGTGTTCAAGTATCGTCCTTAACACTTGATGAATTTGTTCATTTCGGATGACGTGATAATCATCTAATACCAATATAAATGGAAACTTAATAGTATGTAGTTGGTTAATCAATGCTCTTAAAAACGCCTCAAACCCAATTGATTGAAAAGCGTCAAGCAACTGCTCTAATTCTTCAGATACACTCTCATCAATTGGCTTAATAACTGCTACCAGATATGCAAAAAACTGCATCAAATCATTATCCCAATCATCCAGACTGTACCAGCAGTGCGCCCTGTTCTGTTCTGATAGCCAGGCACTTACAACTGTAGATTTTCCTGATCCAGCCTGTGCCGACACTAGAATCACGCTTGCCCAGAGGCTGTCCTCTAATAGTTTATCTCTTGAAATCACACTGTCGGGTAGCTGAGGTTTATGCAGTTTTGTCGTCAATATAGGATATTTCATAGATTCCTCCGTCATTAATTCAGTTATTGGCCGAACTCCCAAATTAGTGATTTTTATTTTCCGGTTTCAGAGCTATAATAACTGATTTAACTAATAGACAGAACCAGTACTCTTCAATTTCTCAAGTAGTGTTTTAAATGCAGCGCTACCATTTTCCTTTTCGATTAAACTTCTAATCTTTAAAACATTTGAATTAAGTGATTCCTCACTAGTATTTATTGTGCAATCATAAGCTTCGTGGTTGTGAACAAGCGGTATTTGAGATTTCGCCTGACCTATTCTGCGATTTCCTCTTTCTTTTTCCCGTCTCTCTAATTCTTCAAGAGAACAATCAACACGAATAAAATAGACTGGATATTCGGCTAAAACTTCCACACATTTTCCTAAAATTTCTGCCTGTGTATTGTCATTAAGGAAAACTTGATCAACAATTACATTAAATCCAATATCTGAAAAAGCCTTTATTGAATACATCATTGCAGTAAGGGCTTGATTAATTGCAGTTATCCAATCTTTACGCCAGAATTTTGTTGAACACATATCACAAAAGGTATCATTTGCAATCCAAAAATAGTGTTCATCTAAATCATCTTGTAAAGCTTTTGCCAAAGTTGTTTTACCAGAGCTTGAGACGCCGTTCAAAATAATAATATTGCCCTTATCTTTACCCATACATGATTTTACCTCATTTACCAAATTGTCAATTTCATCCACCTTAATATATCAAACCATACCTCCTATGTAAACTTTCTGAATTATATTGAATTATTTTCACTGTACCCGAAATCGCCTCATACTGTGTTATTATAATTATGTACTGGTAAAAGCAAGGATAAATTGGTTCCAGAGGTGAATATGAGCAAATCATTGTTTATAAAAAATATAAAACAAATCATTACCTGTGATGAAAATGACACTGTATTTGACAATGCAAACATGCTGATGAACAACGGAGAGATAAAATACATCGGTAAAGAAATCTGTGAAGCGGATGAGGTCATCGATGCAACAGGAATGGTCATGTACCCCGGTCTAATCAATACACATCACCATTTGTATCAAATAT
>JAFGVN010000054.1 GCA_016937975.1 Clostridia bacterium | reverse complement strand
TCGAACTAATGTTCGATATATGCTATAGGGAATATTCCCTCAATTTACAGATTAAATTACCTAATACTGCCTAAATTTTATGCTCTATCTCACAACTAAAGTAACGAGTGTGCGAGCACTATTTATCAATTTTCATTTTTGTAACTGTAACTTTTTCATGGTCTCCTAAGTAAAATGGACTATCAAAAGTACCAATATAATCATCACCTAGCATTTTAAAAAGATGTGATCTCAATTGAAACTCCGGTAAAACACCTTTTATTTTTCCATCTTCATATAAAAATGCCTTTTGTACAGGTGTTGCATAAGAACCATCAGAAGTATAGTCGCCACCAGCAGCAATGACAATTATGATTCCCTTTTTTACAGTTTCTTCAAGATTTTTACTATCCGTTTTTAAAGTCAAATGAGTCATTTGAAGCGCAGGTATATCATCATATTCTCCAGAAGCTGAACCAGTTTCCAATAAGTCATACTCACTGGCATTTTTTTTATCTGTATAGCAAGCTTTCAGGACACCATTTTCCACCAAAGTATATTCATAATTCTTATTAACAACACCTTCCATATCAAAGAAAGGTCTATGTGCTGTTAATGGATTAAAATCTTGAACGATATTGATCTTTTCGTTGAAAATCTTTTCATTAACTTTATTAGCCACAAGTGAAGAACCATTACCATAACGTTCCCCATTTAAATCCTTCATCAATCTTCCATGAAAAATACTGTCATCGACAATCAGAATTGGTAGTTCATCTTCTTCAGGCATTTCAAGTTTAGTTTTGTAGCCATCTAAAAACATACGTGAGGTTTCAATAAATCGATTGTGGTCGTATTTTCTTCCACCGTAACCGATAAAGCCATCAAATAAATTTGCCAAAGCCTTCTCTTTCATAAGAAAACCTAGATTTACATGTTTATCAGCATATTTTAGATTTGTTCCACGATCATCTTTAAAATGAACTTCTGTTTCCACCAATGTAGCAACTTCAGAAAAATCAAATTCTGGATAATCTTTTCTTAGAAATGCCATAATGTCTTCTACTGTTGACATTAAACTATGATGATCCAATGTGCATTCGTTGATATTTACTTCTTTCATTTGGACTTCTTCCATTTTATATGGATAAGGAATACCAATGCTCAAGTTTTCTCTAGCTTCCATTTCAAGCTTTGATTCGTCAATATCACCTAAACCACCTGAAATGCCAATGTATCCATCTTCTATCACTCGAACTGCTTTTTTTACAATATCTTTTTTTCTAACAGCTGAGACTTCTGAATTTAAAACCCTTACAGTGGTTTCGTTATTATGAATTTTATATATTTGTTTCATGGGGCCTCCTATTGTACTTTCAACTTCTTAACTCGAATAAATGGTCCACCAAAACCTACTGGTAATGGGAATTGTTCCATTTTACCGCATCCACCACCAACAAAACTATGTAAGTCAAACTCTTCACTGACTGCATCAATTTCATCTAATGTTGAAAATACATTCCCCGTAACAACAGACACCTTAACGGGTTGAGTAATTTTACCCTTCTCAATTTTATACGCACGATTTGGAGCAAGTGTAAATGTAGACATTCCTGATCCATGTCGTATCGTATCTATGAAAATACCATTTTCTATTTCAGCAACAATATCATCTTTCTTGCGTTTACCCTTTTCTATATAAGTTGTTGTCATTCTTACAATAGGTTCAAACTCAAAATTCATTGCCCGTGCATTAGACGTCAATCCTTCATTCAATGCCGTAGCAGTAGCCGCAGAATGTAATCTACCTGTTAAAATACCTTGTGTAATAATCTGAGTTTTTTTAGCTTTTGTACCTTCATCGTCAAATTGAACAAAACCACTTCCTTGTTCATTGCCATCGTCAATGATCGTTACACAATCTGATGCTACTTTCTTGCCAAGGGACCATTCCTTTGCCATGGCTTCATCTCCTACCATAAAGTCTGATTCACTTTTATGTCCAAAACTTTCATGGGTAAATATTCCAGTAGCCAAGGGAGACAATACAACAGTGTAATCTCCAGCTTCAACATTTACAGCATGTTTTACAAAGTCAATTTGCTTTTCTATGTCTTTTTTAAAATTGTCATGAACTTTCTTCAAAGGTTCAAAAGTAGTGAAGGCTTCACTAAAATTGGCTGAACCTTTCTCGTCTCCTATAACAATTTCACATCCAATACCAACACCAACAGACTGATTATCAAAGACTAGTTCCGCCCCTTTTGAAGAATAAAAAGATTTAACTACTCTTTTATCTACATACACATAGCGTTTAAAAACAACAGCATCGTGGTTAAAAATTGGAAAAAAAGATTCCAATAATTCTTTTTTATCCTGGATTGAAACCTTTTCAACTGAAGTATCCTCAAATAAAACACTGCTCTCTTTGTGAACTTCAAAGTTTTTTACAATTGGATTTTCTCCAATCATATGATCTGGCGTTGCCATCTTGGACAGTGCATCAATCTCACCTTGGATATTATCAATCTCAGTCGTAGACGAATAATACCACCGTTTTCCATCAAATACCCTTATAAATGCGCCTTTATTTTTTCTTTCCTTTTGTTGATTTAGGATACCATTCCTATAATTCAAATGTGTTTCAAATACATTTTCTATACGAACATCCGTATATAATCCATCATGAAATTTGTACATATATTCTCCTTTCATTCACCTCTTTTATTATATCACTATATTTTAAGAAAAAATTATATCCACAAATTTTTACCGTTTTACAGAGACAAAAAGTAACTTGTTCACATTTCAAAATACCCTTTTTCCAACATTTATAATACACAAAATTCAATTCTTAAAATTAGATTAAAAATTTTGACAACTCTAAATTTTATCGTTAAAAGCACTTAAAAAGTATAACAATAGAAAAGCCGATTGATGCATTCAATCGACTCCAATATATCTTTATCTTCGTAAAAATATTTTATAAATGAGTTCATACTATAGGATAGGCAGAATATTTTGCTTTTTCTCAGATAAATAGGTTCTTAAATAATCTCCTAAAGCTTCTATACCTGTTTCTATTTCTCCTTCTGTAACCGCTGCTATACTCAATCGAAAGGCATTGGACTTTACATTTGAATAATAAAACAAATCACCAGGAACAATGGCAATTTTCTTCTGCCCAACATACTCGTAAAAATCCCTACTGTCTCTGTTTTTTGGCAGTTCAATCCAAAAGAGAATTCCTCCTTTTGGCACATAATAATTAACACCTCTCGGTAAATGTTGATCTAACATTTTCAGCATCAATTGATAACGACTAAAATAAATTTTTTTCATATAAGTCAGTTGTTTATGCCAATGGCCCTTTCTTAAATAGACATCAAAAGCCTTTTGAATTAGCCCAGAAGTTGAGATATCAGTAGCTTCTTTTGCATTCATTACACTTTGATTTAGAGCTTTTGGCACAATCATAAATCCTAATCTTAAACCAGGCATTAATATCTTTGAAAAGGATTTGAGATAAATGACTCGATCATTTAAATCAATAGCCTTAAGAGGCTGAATTTGTTTGGTATAAAGTAATTCACCGACATAATCATCTTCTAAGATGTACATGTTATAGGTCTCAGCCAATTTTAATAGAGTTTCCTTCTTTTTATTGCTATAGGAATATCCTGTAGGATTTTGGCAATGAGTCATCGTAAACATCAGTTTAGGCTTGTAACGTTTTATAAGTTCTTCAAGTTTTTTTACATTTACCCCGTCAATGAGCATTGGAACTTGTACAATTCTTACACCTCTCGAGCGAAAGGTTGCAATAGCACCAGAATATGTAGGGGCTTCTACAATCACTGCATCATTATAATTAAGTAAGGCTTTCGCGATAATATCGAGTCCCTGTTGAGCACCTGATATGATCTGCACATCCTCAGGTAATGCCCTAACTGAAAAAGACTCCATGTAATCACAAATAGATGCTCTTAATGACGAATACCCTTTTGCTTCTTGGTAACCAAAGGCTTCTCCCAAATCTCGATCTAAAACTTGATTAATGGCTTTTTTGAAATCAGTTACAGGAAATAAGTTTGCCTTAGGTGTTGCTGTTGCAAAATTAATAGTATCTTCAGGCATATCATATTGAGTACTTCTTAAATTGTAGCTATGATTTTCAGCATTGTCGAATTCAGAAATCTCTGCCATAAGCTCTTCAGGTTTTGGTGCAATATAGGAGCCGCTGCCTCTTACTTTATAAGTGACACCTTCATCTGATAACATTTGATAGGCTTTAACAATCGTCACATTGTTTACAGATAATTCTTCAGACAATTTCCTTATAGGTGGTAATTTATCATCAATATGCAAAAAGTCTTCATGAATCATCAATTTTATTTGATCAGCTATTTGTATATAGAGTGGTGTATCTAAAGTACGATCTAAAATAATATTCATCAGTTTATCTCCTTTACCAAGAAAATTATAGCACTTGTACTCATGATGCACAAACTTTGATTTCATAATGAAAAAATCTTATGCCTGTATGCTTAAGATCCTTCTCAAATCCATTCTTTTAAAAGTTTCATGGGCAAAAAAAAAATGCCTTTATAAAATAAAGACATTTACCCGAGATGCCGTCCTCATTAAAATCTCACACCACACCCCTGCAGGTGGGTGATCTGCCTACCATAATCAATCTTCCAGTAAAGGCATGACATCAACAGTAGAACTCGAAATCCCAAGTCTAATTCAGTGGTTGAATTTTACCTGACAACGAACATCCTAGGCTTATTTATATTATACTACAGTTTTTTTAAAAAATAAAGTTATCGCTCCACTACATTTCTTACGCCTTTAATAACATAGTCTACAGTTCCGTCCCCATTTTTCCTTATTGTAAATCTTTGTGAATCATTAAAAAAGTCAAATTCTCCTTTAATTACTACCCCTGTATCGGTTCTAATTTGTTTGGATTTCATCTTCTTTTCAACCCAATTTTGATCCACTTCAAAACTAGTGCCATCTCTATACCCAGCTTCTGCAACAGCTTCCTTGAAGCTTTCCTTCATCTCTGGAATTTGTTCAAATACTTCAGCTGCAATAGCTTCTACAGAAATCGTCTTTTCAGACAACAACTTATCATTCACAGAATCTCTTACTTCACTGGCAATATCAATGTGGTCAGCAAGATTTTTTTGTGTCCATTTTTCTACAGTTTTTTTAAAATTTCTTGTTTTTAAGGTATCATCAGATATTTTTACACACTCCAAATAATCTTGCACAAAAAAATCTTGGTGTCCATCTTCTACCTTTTCCTTTTTATCAAGAACAATCATCTCAAGCTGATTTTCAGGTGCTTTTGTGAAAAAGGCACATTTTTTTAATCGTTGTCCAACACTTGGCAACCCAATTTCCTGTGAAATCAGTTCTACAACCAAATCATCTTCACTGAAAGTAATATTATGCATATATGAAACTTGGTAATCCAATTTCATCAAACCAAAGCATCTTTGCTCATCTGCAACATATTGAACAAACAACATATCTCCCGATGGAATATCTTTTGTTTTCATTAACTTAAACATCCGTTCAGTCAAAGCAACACTTTGATTATAAAAAACCTCATCATCTTGAATCCAACTGAAGATACTGCTTGCTACTTCTACTTGGTCACTTAAGAAACGACTTGATATCGTTTCATCATCATTCAAACTTTTGATAACATGCTTTCGAACAAATTCTTCTACTTCTTCTGTAATTTTTAAAGGTTTTGCAGCGATAATAGGCTCATCACTGTTAGGATCAACAATATGAATAATTGCCTTTTCTAATAGAATATCTTTAATATATCTCATGATTTTCTCAACCTTTCTAATAAACTAGACATATCCTCTAAGAGAGGTGCATTAATTTCAATAGGATTGTCATTGATATCCTTGAAGTCCAGATGAATGGCATGTAGCGCTTGTCGATTAATCAACTGATGATTGCTACCATATAATTCGTCTCCCACAATAATATGTCCCAAATGCTTCAAGTGAACTCTAATTTGATGTGTTCTACCTGTTTCAAGTGTAATTAAAAGTAATGTATAACCATCAAATCGCTCAACGACTTCATAATGAGTCACTGAACGCATGCCATCCTCTGTAACCACCCTTATGATACTATCATCAAATTCCCTGTCGATTGGTGCATCGATGGTGCCAGCATCTTTTTCAACGTTACCATGAACTAAAGCGTAATATTGTTTATTAATGGAATTATCGTTCATTTGATCCGAAATTTTTTTCTGTGCAAAAGCATTTTTACATATGATCATAGCACCAGAAGTATCTCGATCCAATCGGTTTGCAAATCTTATTTTATAAAGTTCATCACGCGAAATCATATAATTTGCAAGGCCGTTGGCCAATGTTCCTGTGGGATGACCTTTGGTAGGATGAACCACTAGAAAAGGTTGTTTATTGACAACTATAAAAGCATCATCTTCATATAATACTTCCACAGGGATATCCTCAGGTTCAAATATATTTTCTTCCTTTGGCATATCTACGGTAATTAAATCACCGATACGTAAAGTTGCATTAAAGGATAAGGGATGTCCATTGACTTGAACTCTCTTTTCTCTTTTTAACAATCTAATTAAGCGACTAGAGAATGTCATTTCATTTCTTAAAATATCAATAAGAATCATAGATGATTTTTCTTCAATGATCTTATATTTCATGCTTTACCTACCTATCTATTTATTGTTATTTATCATTCTATACCCTAAATCTCAAATTTGAACAATTGGGTTTAAAAACAAAAAAAGAGGCGATTCCCTCTTCATAAAATTTATTCAGAGAATGATCGCAATTTCTTTAAATATCATTATATCTTAAAACTAATAAAGAATTTGTTCTAATTTCATCTACAATGATGTATGATCTAAAATGTTCTGAAACATATTTTAAAATGCGTTCTCTTGTGTAACCGCTCACTTTAAAATCAATAATATCAACACTTTTTTCAATCCAACTATAGTCAATTAAAGTCTCAATATTCTCTCTTCTCAACAACTCGCTTGGTACAGAACCGTAAACATTACCCGCTACGGTTTGATGTTGTTTCCAAAATTCGTTATGGGTATTGATTGCACGTGCTTTCATCAATTCACGTGTTCTTTCTTCACAAAAACTAACAAGATAATTATCTTCATAAATATCTTCTGTATCTACATTTTTCACTAAGAAAGGGATTGAATTAATGACAGAATAAACAACACCTCTATCGTCATCGGTATCATCATCCAATTCACCAATGCTATATTGATCAAAACTTTTTTCTTTATAATATCTTGCAGCTTCTTCTCTTAAAATATCTACTAATTTTACGATTTCATCTAGCTCAGCATCAAACTGATGTTTAGACATAGAATCGTAAGAGAATTCTAATTTTGTAAGAAACCCTCTTATTCCACCAATTCGTGTTTTCAAAGTAACCATCCCTCTTTATATATTCTAAACTAACCTTATTATATCAAAGAACTTTCAGATATAAAAGGTGTTTTCAAAACTAGCTATTTTCAGTTGAACACTTTCTTAACCCATTAAGAATATAAAGCATAATAATCCTACAACTTTTTCCCCAATTGAAAAAGAACATGAAACTACATGCTCTTTTTCAAAGACTTTTTATGGAGAAAACTTGATGCTTTATTGCCTATAAAAACTTGATTTGATTTGCGTTTACTACAGTAGCATAACGTGTTTCACCGTCAGTATGCTCATATACATCTGTTTGAAGTTCACCGACAACACCTACCATTTTACCTTTTGAGAGATAAGTTTCTACTAACTTCGCTTGTTTACCCCAAACTTGAACTCTAGGGAAATTCGCAACGGGCTTGCCCTCTTCCATTAGCTTCTCTCTTTTCTCTGTAGAAACGTTCTTATCTACAGCTAAATTGAATTTGGCAACAACATATTCATCTTCAATTTCAGTAATGACAGGATCAGAAGTCAATCTTCCAATCAATTGTACTGTATTCATTTCATCACCTCCACAATCATTTTACAATATATGGTATTAAATGTCAAATTATGGAAATTCAAAATAATTGATAGTTCCTTTAAAAATAGAGTATAATAATAATAAGATTAAGAAAGAGGTGTTTATGAAACTCATTGCTGGTATCGATCTAAAAAACAGTAAAATTGTTCAATTAACTAGAGGAGATTTGGAAAGCTTTAAAACACATTTTGAAAATCCTTTAGACTTGATTAAAACTCTAAAAGATACAAAAGTTAGCGGTTTGCATATTGTTGATTTAGATGGTGTTTTTTCTGGTCAAACGGAGATCTATGATTTGCTATTGAAAATAAAAAAAGAAAGTCAACTTCCGATTCAATTCGGTGGTGGTATTCGAAATTTTGAGACTGCAAAAAAATTACTGGATCTAGGTATTGATTATATTGTTTTAGGGACAACAGCCATCAAACATGAAGAACTACTCATTGAGTTGCTCAATGAATATTCTGATAGAATTATTGTTGCAGCAGATGTCTATGATGAAGAAGTATACATTGAAGGCTGGGAAGAAAGCAGCTCAACCAATATTCATGAATTTCTAAATACCATGATGCTTTTAAATGTGAAACGTGTTATGATCACTGACATTTCAAGGGATGGTACCATGTCAGGTGTCAATCGATCATTTGTTGAATCTATCGTCAATGAAACCAGCTGTAAGATTATACTTTCAGGTGGCATTAGTTCTGATGAGGATTTAGAATATTTAGAAGCACAAAATATTGAAGGTGCTGTTGTAGGCACTGCAATATATGAAAAAATGATAACACTTTAAAAGAGGTAATTATGGATTATAACTTCACCAATTTAAAGGTGGGTACTTTAGTTGAACTGGAATTATTAGACCTACAAAACAAACCCATAAAACTTAAAACCATTGTAGAAGAAGTCTTAGATGAATCTAGTATTCGTATTTTTGCACCGATCTCCAAAGGGAAGACTTTTCCCATTCGCTTAAATCAGTCTCTAGATCTAGTCACAGTAAGAAAAGAAGATTCTGTTCATAGATTTGATATTTTATCTTGTCGTTGTAAGGTCGTTGACAAATTAAAAGATGGTACTTTATCTACTCTTGAGTTGGTTAGAACAGGTGAATTTTCACAAATACAGAGAAGAAATTATTTTAGATTGCCTTTGATAAAAAACATTGAACTTCTTCACGATAATAAGAAATATGATATGCTCACAAAGGATTTAAGTGGTAATGGTATCAAAGGATATGTTTCTACAAAATTACCGGCTGAATCAGAAGGTGTTTTATTTTTAGATGTTGGTGATTCTATATTAGAATTGAAATATAAAGTCATTGAATGCAATCCTGATCCTGAGCATTCATATCGTTATGAGTTGAGAGCAAGTTTTATTAACATTAAAGGTGCACAGCTCAGTGCTTTATTAAAATTCATTTTTACAAAGCAATCAGAATCCATTCGCAAACAAATGGATTTGAAAGATTATGTTTCAATTTTGGATTCTGATCAACATTATTCTGACTTTTTCAGTATGACCAATATGGAAAAACTTGTTCGTATATCACCTTTTTTTCTTTGGTGTGTTACCTTTGTTGAGTATGCTTTCTTCGTGAATGCATTTAGAGAAACCAATATGGGCCTTAACCTCTTTTTTGGCCAGTTCACAAGGAATTTCAGACCCGAACTTCTAACACAAGCAAGTCATTTAGGATTCGTAGCTTTACTATTAACCTTTATCAGTTTCATTTTTAATTTAAGTTACAATCATCACTCAAAGAATAAAATTATGATTCATTACTTATTAGTCGTCATATTGGCTTTCGTAGCAATTGGTGTCAATGTATATTTCAACTCATGAACAAACCCCTGAAAAAAATTTTTCAGGGGTTATTTTTCTTCAGAAATCAGGTTTTTCATTTCATATCATAGACCTAAATCTATTGGATTTGCTCCAATAGAATTTCTACAGCCTTATCAAACTGTTCATCCGCTTCTGTCGTTTCGTCGTCTTCAATAAAAACATTAGGTTCAATACCAATTTTGTTGATATAATAATCGTCTGGAGTAAAGTATTGCTTAATAGTCAACTTAAATCCTGCATAATCATATAATGGTAATGGAATCATCGTTTGAACTAAACCTTTACCAAAAGTAGTTGTACCGACAATCGTTCCTGCTTCATTATCTTTAACAGCGCCAGTTAAAATCTCTGAAGCACTAGCACTACCACCATTCACTAAAATAACTAAAGGAATGTCAATTTTATCAGCATCTGAGTATTCAATTTCTACATTACCAGCATTGTCTTTTGTTTTGACGATAACAGCTTCACCTAATAAGTGATCTGTAATTTCTAAACATTGATCTAAATAGCCACCACCATTATTTCTCAAATCAAGGATTAAGCCATCAACACCTTGATCCAATAAGCTGTTCAAATGATTTTCAAATTCTAAAGCAGCATCTTCATCAAAAGATACTAGTCTCAACAATCCAATATTGTTATCCAATACTTCTGATTCAGCCGCCTCAAGTCTTATTTCACCACGAACCACAGGAATATCCATGACTTCATCATCTCTACGAATCGTTAAAATGACTGTCGTATCCTTTGGTCCACGGATGTTCAACACTGCCTGATCCAATTCATCTGCAGAATATTCAACGCCATCAACCTTCAACACTTTATCGTTTGTTTTTAAACCCGCTTCAAAACCTGGAGAGTCTGCAATGGGTGAAACAACAACAATAAAACCATCATCACCAGGAGCTACAACCACACCAATACCTTCATAGCTGCCACTTGCAACTTCAGTAAAAGCCTTATACTCTTCTTTCGTAAAGTATTGAGAATATGGATCATCTAACGCTTCAAACAAGCCTTTTGCAATAGCAGATTGAAAATCGATATCTGATACATCCAAATAGTAATATTCACGGATATACTCCTCTAGCGCTTCCACTTGCTTGTATTTATCATATAACATCATTAAATATGCATAGTCATCTTTGTTAACTTCAATGGTATCTTCTTCAGTATCTAAATTCTGTTCTTCAATTTTTGCATCATTCAAGATCGTATCATCAGCAACTTGATCTTGTTGCTGATCATCTACTTCATTAACAGCGGTAGAATCCTCTGGTACAAAGTACATAAATATTATACTTGCTGTTATAATTGCAGTAATGATCATCGTACTTAAAATAGCTATGATGACTTTCTTATTCATAATACCCTCTTTCTGCTTTTTCTATTATTTCGTCCAATACTTCAGCTGCCATTAGCATTACCTTTTGACATCCTATACGCTCTTCAAAGTGTCGATCCTTTAAAAGATCACAATGAATGGTTTCATACTTATTTTCAAAGGTTTTAAAAAAATCTTGAATGGCTACTTCTAAAAATGAGGCATCATGATAAAACTTCGACAAGGACATAACTCCACCTGTTAATGCACCACAAACACTTTTTATTTTCATTCCCCCACCAAAGCCTTTTGCAAGTGCTAGAACCTCTGGTTGTAGTTTAACATTAAAAGCTTGATGCGAAGCCATTAGCATGTGTTCACAACAATTCACATGTGGTATATTTTCCTTTTCGTCTTCAGATTTCTCATTATAAACATCAAATGTTTCTGCCATTATTACTCTTATCATTTATATCCCCTTTAGATTAATTTCCACAAAAAAGTAGGCTACCTCTTACTAGTATACGCCTACCTTTAAAATAATGCATTAAATATTTATGATTTTTATTGGGGTTTAATGATTTGAATGTAATAACCTGCCACGATTGTATACTTTATCTATTTTTTGATTGTCACCTGCATAAATAAAGCGTTGAAGCTCTTCAATTAAGGTCATTTTTCTTATTTCACATAAAGGATCTTTCTTGATGACAAGAAAATCTGCAGAGTAACCTTTTTCAAAACTGCCTGACTTTCCAAAATATTGTCCTCCACCTTTAGTTGCCATATAAAAGGCTTCACTAAAAGAGATACGCTTTCTTTCAGGATATTTCATCTGATTCACCTTGGAAACTTGAATAGCATGAACCATCACTTGTCGAATAGACGGTGTTTGGCCGGCACCAACATCTGTACCAAAACCAATTTGAATTCCTTCATCAAGATATTTTTTTACATCCATAATACCACTGGTTAAATTTAAATTCGCAGTAGGACAATGTGCCACAAAAGCACCTGTTTCTTTTATGCGTTTGATTTCTTGATCTGTACAATAAACACAATGAGCCAAAATGGTTTTTGGACCAATCAATTGACAGGCATCGTATACAGAAAGATAATCTTCATATTCCGGATGCAAAGATTTCACCCAATCAATTTCATTAAGATTCTCAGAGATATGGGTCTGCACAGGATAACCTAATGAAGCCAATGAACCTAGTTTTTCCATTAAGTTTATTGTACATGAGGGAACAAATCTCGGTGTGATAATGCCTTTCACGTGTTCTGAATGCTCAAGCAACCTTAATGTGCCTTGATAGGAACTTTCCGTTTCTTCAAGTAAATATTCAGGTGCATTACGATCCATATTGACTTTTCCAACAAAAGCAGTAATATGATATGCTTCACATAAATCCATTAAGAGCTTTGTAGCTTTCTCATGAATGGAGCTAAAGAATACAATACGAGTCGTCCCACTTTGAATGACATGTTCTAGAGCCGCTCTGAAAACCACTTCTGCATAATCCAAGTCTTCAAACTTTCGTTCTTCTTTGAAAGTATAGTGATTCAACCAGTCTAAAAGTTGTTCATCTAGACCAATACCTAAATTTCCATATTGAACGGCATGAAAATGCAAATCGGTAAAAGAAGGTATGATTAATTGATTCGTATAATCTTCGACTTTTTCGTCAGGATACTTCTCATTTAAATCCTTACCAATTTCTTCAATGCGCTCATTTTTTATGTAGATATAACCATTTCTAAGAATTTCAAAGGCATCCTTTGTCATGGTATGTATAATATTACCTTTAATTAACATCTTTTCACCTCTAAATCTATGATGAAGTAATGAGACGGGATTTTCAAAGGTTCTGGGTTAGATTACTTCATTTTTTGTTAAGGTCTTACAATATGAATACCTCATTTAAACAAAAATAATCAGAGTGTTAAACACTCTGACACATTTTAATAAAGTATTCATGTACGGAAGCATCCGATGTAAGCTCTGGATGAAAAGACGTTGCCAAGATATTATTTTGTCTGGCAGCAACGATTTCATTTTGTACCACCGATAAAATTTCTACATGATCAGATACTTTTGTTATGATGGGTCCCCTTATGAAAACCATTGGAATTTTCTGCTCTGCAAATTTCTCTTCAATGACAAAAGAACCTAATTGCCTACCATAAGCATTTCGCTGTACTGAAATATCCATCAAGTTCAAATAACTGGGATTGTTATGTACATCCTTCGCCAAAAGAATCAATCCAGCGCAAGTGCCCCATATAGGCATGCCCTGCTTGACTTTCTCGATGATTATTTGATCAAGACCTTCTTTTTTCATGAATTTTCCCATAACAGAACTTTCACCACCAGGAATAATCAATGCATCCACTTCTTCAAGTGCTTCTTTTGTCTTAACAATAATCGCTTTTACATTAAGTCTTTCAAGGATTGTCACATGCTCGACAAAAGCGCCCTGTAATCCTAATACACCAACCTTCATTACCAGCCTCTATTCGCCATTTTATCTTCTTCAGGCATGGAGCTGATATTAATGCCCACCATTGCTTCTCCTAAATCTTCTGAAATCTCTGCAAGCTTTTTTGGATCATTGTAATGAGTTACAGCTTGTACAATGGCTTCAGCACGTTTTTGTGGATTGCCGGATTTAAAGATCCCTGAACCTACAAAAACACCATCACAACCTAATTGCATCATCATCGCAGCATCAGCAGGTGTTGCAACACCACCCGCCGCAAAGTTAACCACTGGCAGCTTACCATTCTCATGAACATACATGAGTAAATCCACTGGTGCGCCCATTAATTTTGCTTCATGACGAATGTTTGCTTTTGGTAAGGCACTGATTCTTGAAATTTCAGTTTGCATTGCACGCATATGCTTAACGGCTTCAATAACATCCCCTGTACCTGGTTCACCTTTAGTACGAATCATGGAAGCACCTTCACCAATACGTCGCAAAGCTTCACCTAAGTTTTTAGCACCACATACAAAAGGTACTTGGAATTGGTCCTTTTCAATATGTAACTGGTCGTCTGCAGGTGTTAAGACTTCACTTTCATCTATGTAATCTACTTCTAAAGCTTCTAAAATTTGTGCCTCTACAAAATGACCAATTCTTACTTTTGCCATAACGGGAATAGAAACAGCGCTTTGAATTTCCTTAATCAATTTTGGATCAGACATTCTAGAAACACCACCTGCTTTTCTAATATCTGCAGGTACTCTTTCCAAAGCCATAACGGCACAAGCCCCTGCTTGTTCTGCGATAATAGCTTGTTCTGCGTTTACAACATCCATAATAACGCCACCTTTTAACATTTGTGCCAAGTTTTTATTTAACTCATAACGATTACTCATAGTATCCTCCTTTGTATCGATACACTTTGTTTTAGGACTAATTTCAGGTCATAATGGCATATTTCATAACGATAATCAATGTTGTATTGATTAAAATCATCTTCGATAAATATTGTACCCATACAAAAAGAACATCCGAAGATGTTCTAAAATTTCATTTTAAAAATTGCACCATAATTGATGTTGTTAACTGCGTAGATTTGACCACCATGTTTTTCAACCAATTCTTTGGTTAAAGAAAGACCTATGCCAGAACCACCTTTTTTACCATGATAAAACCGATCAAAGATAATTTCTTCCTGTCCAGGTTCAAAACCCGGTCCATCATCAATGACATCAATGTAAATTGCATCTTTTTTTGTAACTGTCACGACAATTTTTTCTTTCGCATAACGACTGGCATTACTAATAAGATTAATAAAGATTCTTTTCATCTTCTCGTAATCGCAAAGAATGACAATTCCGGGTTCACAGATTAACTCAAAAGATAATTTGTTGGCAACGATTAAAGGTTTTACAACTTCTTTTGCGTCTTCAATTAAAGCATATAGATGATGTTCTTCTTTCTCCAAGTTGTCTTTGATTTTATCAATCTTACTTATGTAAATGATGTCATCAACAATATTTTTGAGTCTTTGACTCTCAGAGATAATCACATTAAGGCTATCGTTTAATTCCTCACCTTGAACAATGCCATCTTTAATGGCTTCTGCATAACCTTGTATCGACATGAGTGGGGTTTTAAGTTCATGAGAAGAATTTTGGAAAAACTGTTTTTGTCTTAAATCCATTTCATTTAAAGCTTCAGTCATCGTTTTAAACTCTGTTGCTAGAACTTCTATTTCATCATGTGATGTATAAACCTCTACAGGCTTCTTATCTGCTCTATAAGCGACTAGTGAATCTGTTAATTTTTCTATTGGCTTATACATTTTTTGACTAAATAAGGTGCCCAAAATGAGTGTTAGAATCACACTAAATCCAAAACTGATCACAAAAGCTCTCGTTCCGACTCTACTGAGAATGGTTAAATCTTCATATCTTTTGATTATAATAATCTTCTCGATAGGTAGTGTATGTTCTACAACATCATATGCCACATAAACAAATGATCTATTACTTTTCGATTCTTCCTCTATTCTCTTCAACCTTGTATGATCCCAGCCTCTTAGAGGATATATAATCTCACCTTCATCTGATATAATTATGGTTTCTGTTTTCATAAACTCATCAAAAATTTCTACATCAGATACAAGCTTCAATAACCGTGCTCTTTTGGTAAGCGTATTGCCAGTTCTTTCTATTGTGATAATAAAATTTTTTTCCAAAATTTCTGCTATTCTTTGAAGGTCACTTTGAGTGTCTTCTATGATAAATGCACTTGATAATTTTGTATAGGTTAAAGTTGTTAAAACGTAAGTGACAAACAGAATAATAAACACATACAAAAGCAATCTTTTTTTTATGGATTTTTTAGGCTTCAATTTTGTATCCGTATCCCCAAACAGTTTCAATGTTCACCTCTCCATGACTATCTTTGAGTTTTTTCCTTAATCGTTTCACAAGATCATCTACCACTCTATCTTCACCTTCAAAATCATATCCCCACAAGTCTTCAATAATCTGTTCTCTTGTAACCGGCATATTCAAGTGATTCATCAAATAGACAAAGACCTCAAATTCCTTGTTAGTAACTTTAAGGCTTTCTCCATTGACCTGAATGACCCGCATCGTTTTACTGACCATGCAATTTTTTAATATCATCATATCTTGGTCATTTTGTTTTTCCAGTCGTTTGAAAATGTTTTTGATTCTTACCACTAGTTCTCTCGGACTAAAAGGTTTACTTAAATAATCATCTCCACCTAATTCAAGACCAAGAACTCTATCAAAGGCTTCATCTTTTGCTGATACAAAGATTATTGGAACCTCTGAAAATTTTCTAATCTCCTTGCAGATTTCAAGACCATTACTATTAGGCATCATAATGTCCAAGACGATTAAATCAGGTTTTAGTCGTCTTGTTTCATCTGGCAAATACCTGGCATCCCCATAAGTAGTTACTTCATATTGTTCAGCTTTAAGATATTTTTCAATTAAATCTCTAATATTTTTTTCATCATCAACGACTAAAATATGTTTCATTGTATTTCCTTTTTTATGACGTCAGGTATGAATCCTTTGAATTGAGCATGGTACAAATCACTGTATACCCCATTTTTCTTAATTAATGCATCATGATCACCACGTTCAACAATGCCAATATCATCTAATACAATAATCTCATCAGCATTTTTAATGGTTGACAAGCGATGAGCAATAATCACAGTGGTTCTGTTCTTCGCCAATCTTTCAATAGATGCTTGAATCGCTAGTTCCGTTGCATTATCCAGAGAAGATGTTGCTTCATCTAAAACAAGTATTGGAGGATTTTTCAAAAAAACACGGGCAATGGCCAATCTTTGTTTTTGACCACCAGATAGTTTTACGCCACGTTCACCAATCATAGCATCATAGCCATCAGGTAATGTCATAATAAAGTCATGAATATTTGCATCCTTAGCAGCTTGAATAATCATCTCTTCATTTGCATCTGGATTACCATATAAGATGTTCTCTCTTATTGTACCATAAAATAAAAATACATCCTGCTGAACAATACCAATTTGCTTTCTTAAGGAACTTAAAGTCAATTGTTTTATATCCTTACCATCTATATAAATATTTCCATCGTTAACATCATAGAAACGTGGTATAATCTGTGAAATAGTTGTCTTCCCAACACCAGAAGGACCTACAAGTGCTAGGGTTTTTCTTGGTTGTATATCCAGATCAAAATTCTTTAAAACTTCAGTGGTTTCAGTATCATAAGCAAAAGTTACATTTTTTAATTCTATATGTCCAACCACATCCTCTAAGTCTTCTGCACCATCTGCATCTTTAATTTCGGGTTCTGTATTTAAAACTTTGTAAACACGCTCAAAACCTGTCATGCCTCTTTGTAACTGCTGAGTGAAATCTATTAATCGTCTTATTGGTCGAATGAAAATAGTTGTGTAAAGTAAAAAAGTCACCAACTCACCTGCTGTCATCCAATCCTTTGCAACAAATATCCCACCAATTACAATGACAACAACACTTAAAAGATCTGCTAAAAAGTTTGTCCCTGTAGAGTAAATGCCCATTTCCTTAAAAGCATTTTTTACAGCATCTCGATACTGAACATTTACATTGTCAAATTTGCCTGATTCATAATCTTCATTGGCAAAAGACTGTGTTAATCGAATACCTGAAATACTGTTCTCAATTTGAGCGGTTATTTCCGCTTGTTTCTTTCTAGTTTTTCTAAAGGCATCGGTCATTTTATTACGACGTGATAATGTAAATAGAATTAAACCAATTACACATACCAATAGAATGAATGTTAGGTAGAATTGTTTTGTAAATAAAATTGCAAAACTCCCTATAAGCATGAGCGTCGATAAGAAAATATCCTCAGGACCGTGATGGGCTAGTTCTGAAACTTCTGCCAAATCTGATGTAATATGGTTCATAATCTTTCCTGTTTTATTGTCATCAAAAAACTTAAAAGACAAAGATTGTAAATGTGAAAATAAATCTTTTCTCATGTCATATTGGATTCTTGAACCCATGACATGCCCCCAATAGTTAATATAATAATTGGCAGCCAATCTTACTAAGTACAAAACTAAAATAACTATGGTTAAAATAAACATCATCCGAATATTTTTATCTGGTATGAGAACATCAATGACATGACCCGAGAAAATTGGAAAAATCATGTCTACGGTTGCAACAACTAATGCACAAATCAAATCAATTATAAAAATTCTCATATGTGGTTTGTAGTACGATATAAACTTATTAAACATCTTGCCTCCTAAATATTTCGTTACCCTAAACTTACCTCATTTATTATACCTTATTTGCAAAAAATAATAAATGGATTATTCAACTTCAAGTTAAACAATCCATTTTAGCAAATTGTAGCACGATTAAGATACTTATATTCAATTTTTAACTTAATCACTTCTTCTATGGTCATCACTCCTAACACGATTTGCACTTGTTTATTCTAAGATACGCTTCGAATTAATAACAATAGTTACACTATTTTTAAAATTATTATGAGCTAACAAACTCATTCATACGTCCTACAATTTGCATCTATCTTAAACCCTTAAGGGCTCATGCACTTAATGATTTAATTAGCTATTCCTATGATACCCACCATCCATTATCTTAAACACTTTTTTTAAAAAAATGTGAGATTCTATGCAACCCATCAGACCTTAAAAACTTCAAGATCTTCACTTCTTAATGGCATTTCGACGAGCTTCATCTCAGGTTTATTGGTTACAACTTCAAGGGATTGGACTGCCAATCCTGATTTTAGTATAATCTTTAATTTATACATAGAAGTCTTATACACTCTAAAATCATCCAAAAGATGTTTATGGATATAATCTCTGATCATCATTGTTCGTATATCCTGTAATGTAAATACATCAATAAAGCCATCATGACTGACATACTGCTTCAATTTGTCTTCAATTTCATGGTCAATTTTATACAACCCATCAAATAATATCTGTATTTTGTTGTTTTGATTTACAAAATAAATTATAATTAGCATTACTACAACAAGTAAGAGAGCCATACAATCACCTCGCTTACTTTATATATACCAATAATTTAGTATTTTAAACGAAAAGGAGGTCTTTATGAACATAGGTGCTTTTTTTGATATAGATGGTACATTATACCGTGATTCATTGATGATTGAACACTTTAAAAAGCTTTTAAAATACGAAGTCCTAGATCCTGTATTATGGTATGGACATGTGGAAAAAACCTTTAAGAAATGGCAAAAGAGACGTGGCAATTACGAAGACTATATGGAAGAACTTGCTGATATTTATGTCAATGCCATAAAAAATTTAAACAAATATGATACGGCATTCATAACTAAACAAGTTATTGATTTAAAAGGAGATGCCGTCTATCAATTTACCCGTGAGCGCATTGAGTATCATCACAAGATGGGTCATCATGTTTTCTTTATATCTGGCAGCCCAGATTATTTGGTAGAAGCCATGGCAGAAAAATATCATGCAACGGAGTGCAAAGGAACCACTTATTTGGTCGATGATCAAGGCAATTTCACTGGAAAAGTCATTCGTATGTGGGATGCCAACAGTAAAGCTGTTGCCATTGCAGAATTAACCAGCAAGTACAATTTAAATCTTCAAGAAAGTTATGCTTATGGTGACACAAATGGCGATTATAGTATGCTCACAAGTGTTGGCCATGGCTATGCAATAAATCCAACAAAAGAACTGCTACATCGCTTAAAAGATGTCAGTTCAGTTAAAATCATCGTTGAGAGAAAGGACGTTATTTACAGCCTTGATCCAAATGTTGCTACACTCGAAGATCATACCGATTAAATAAACCGTTCTAGAGCTTTTCTAGAACGGTTTTAATTTCTATTGGAATCATTTTCATTTTTTCATATGTTGCTAAATATTCAAATCCAATTTCTTGTAACATCAAAAGAACTTCCTTAAAATGGGAATAAATATCTTCTTTCCTGTGTGCATCTGAACCAATGGTTATGATACTACCACCGAGATCAAAATATTTCTGAAGAATTAACCGGTTCGGCAGCGTTTCCATTTGTGGTGTTCTCAAGCCGGACATATTGACCTCTATGCCCTTTTTATCTTCAATGATTTTTATTAAGACCTTATCAAGAGCGGATTCATAAGCTTTTATATCTACATCTTTTACTTTTTCATTATACCTTTTGGGAATATCCAAATGACCTACAACACAGTAAGATTTGAAAACATTCAAGGTATTATAAACATCTTCATAATAATCTAACCATGCTTGTTCAGGTGTTCTATTTTCATAAAAATCACCATTGAATAAATCTTGTCTTTTAGCAACATGAAAAGAACATAATACAAAATCAGGATCAAAATTTTTAACAAAAGCATCACATTGATTTGCTAAATGAGTTTGCAATCCCAATTCTACACCCTTTTGCAACTTAATTTCTGAGTATTTATCCTGCAATTGATTTATATGAGCAGTAAAGGCTTTCTCATCAAAACCTTCAAAATCAATTTCATGGGTTGGATAATCATAATCCAGATGATCTGTAAAACACAAATGTTTACCACCCATTTCAATGGCTTTTTTTATGGTTTCTTCCATCTGTTCATTACAATCACCAGAAAAATGAGAATGTAAATGATAATCGTACATAAATCTCCTTTATCTTGAAACAAAGTATGGCTAAGCCATACTTTCTTCTTCTATTCGCATTAATACGCTAACGGAAGTATCATCTCCTGAACCTAAGTTCGAAGTCTCTTCAATCCATTCTTTTAAATTTTCATCAATGACTTCAAAGCCATCTTCTAAAGCAATTTCAATTAAATCTGAACCAACTTTCATAAAATCATGTTCTGATGAAAAGGAATTTGAATAACCGTCTGTTGAAATTATAATCATCTTCAAAACATGTTTAAGATCTCTAAACACCTTAATTTTAAATTCCTTTTCTGGTTTTAATAAACATAAACTCGATGTATCATTTGCAATATGACGTTCATCTCTTTTGATTGGCTTTGACACTTTTTTTGATTTTGAGATGAAAAGTATATCACCATCTCCTAACTGATAACAGACAATAAAATCCTTCACTAAAATAACAATTAAAAGTGTAGAACCATAAACGATATATGGGTTCTTCTTAATAGACTTTTTATCATTATCTTCAATAATGTTTTCTTCTAGTGGATGTTCTTTTAAATCTGCATCAACTTTATCACGCCATAATTTTACAATCTGCTTCGTGTAGAATTTACCAAAGGCTTTCAGATTCAGCGCTCCATCTTTAAATAGCCTATCCTGAATTTCTTCCAATATGGTCACAGCTGATTCTACTGCGTAATTCGCCCCAAGATGACTTCTGAAGCATCTTTTAGAGCCATGTCCATCTGCTACTGCTGTAATTAAAATCTCGTCACTTATAGTCTTACTTAAAGCTGCATCTTGATTAGGCATTTTTATTTTTACGTGACTTTTCCCTGTAACGGTTTCAAATGTGTTTCTCCAATTCTTATTTGTAATGATCATTACCACACATCCTCTACTGATATTGTTTCTAATAAATCATCATCGTCATCAATAACAGGAATAGAAACGTTTATACCCATTGTATTGGCTTGCTCAGCTTGGCTTGCAGGTGATGAAGCAGCCTGTAATACAACTGTACTTACCCATTTAATGTATTCCACTAAGGTTTCTGCATTATCTGCACTTAAAACATCAATGCCATTATCACCACAGAATTCCTTTAAGATACGCTTATTAGCGCTTTTACCAATTGCTATGGCAATCTTAACCGCTTTCACAGCCCAAGGTTCTTCCATTAATGATGCCAAAGCTGTTTTATAATCATCTGTAGGTTGTCCATCAGAAATTAGAACTACCACTGGTGGTAAAGCTCTCTCACTCATCTCAGATACCTTTAAAGCTTCTTTCAGCATCAATAGTGCAGCACCCAAATCCGTAACACCATCCACTACCAAATCTGACCACTCAAAGGATTCCACTGGTGTTCTTGATTCTATATGCCACGCTGCACCAGATGAAAACTTTATAGCACGCACATAAACTTGAGCATTGGGATTTTCATAAGCAACTTCTCTCATAAAAGGAATTGATTTACGAATTGCATCGTTAAGCGCATCAATTTTTCCACTTGTTTTCATAGAGATAGAACAATCTGCCAACCAAATAAATTCTAAAGGTCTTGTGGCCAATTCGCCACCAGGTCTCATTTTCATAATTACCCCTTTCGTATTTGCCCACTTGTTTCACCAAAATCTACAACTGTGCCATCTTCAATGGTAAAGCTTTTTCCAAAGTCTATGGCATAACTTTTACCGGTCTTTGTTTTGATGTTCCAAGTTTGTCTTGATAAATTCTTTAATCCCATCATATCTCTTTGAATAGGATGCGGTATAACTTCAGCTAAAATATGCTTGAACTTATATTTCTCATATTTGTTTAAATGATGTCCATAGAGCTTTGTACCCATATTTAATACAATTACTTCATTTTCTATTTTAATTCTACTGGCAGGCTTTAAAAGGCTACCACATGCCCAACATTTGTTTAAAACACCTTGCTTAAGTTTATCAATATCATAAAAATTCTCCATGCCACAATCACAAACAACAATAGAATTCTTCAAATCAATTAAAATGTCTCGCCAAATCTTTTCACTAGGTCTTACACTTGGCATCCTTAATCCTTGAGTAAAAGTCTTAATAAAGGTCTGTCTCACTTTCTCTGTATATATCGGCCAGAAAGCCAATGCATTGTCATGATATCCAGGCAATGGACGATTTGAACGATTCAAAGGATCAAATATGAAGATAGGCTGTTCACCGTATAATTTTGTCATGGCAGGCAAATCAAAGCATTTTATACTTGCTTCTTGCTTTCCTTCAAGAGGATGATGCATCATCAACATGTAAAAAATTAACACGCTTAATGAAAATAAATCCGATTGTATATTGGGTTTTATGTCTCCTCTAACGATTTCAGGGGCCATAAATCTAGGTGTTCCTAATACACCGGCATCTTGTATCGCTGTATGGGTTACATTATCATTGTCACAGATTAAAATGTCCCCAGTTCTTCCATGGAAAAAGAAGTTCCCAAAGGAAATATCCCTGTAACACAATGCTTTCTCATGTAACTTGTGAAAACTATCTGCTAACTGAATGCATGCTGTTACAACCGCATCAAAAGAAGGTTCAATTCTTCTTTTCATTAAATCTACTATATTACTAAATTGTGGGGGTCTCAAAGGCATCAAATAGCCAAAGCTTTTCTTCCCATGGACTTCAGCTAAAGCTATTGGCCATAAATATCTTTCATCGGGTTTGCCAGTTGAAACTAATTTTTTGATCGTGTTTTTTTGTTTATCCGTACCCGTTTGCACAAAATACCATTTTAGAGCAAGTCTAGCTTGAGGTGTTGCAACCTCATATACTTCTCCTTGTCCTCCAGATCCCAGAAATTTTACAATGGTCAAAACTGTACCATCCTTTAAAATGACTCTCTGTCGATCTTTAAAACTTCTATGCACGAAATAGCCTCCTTTAATATGTCACGCCGATTTTGTTGATGATCTCAGCTATTTTCTCTTCATCATATTTTAAAGTGTTAGATTCAATGGTTTCAACTAAATCTGACAAAATTCTTGCCATTTGTGAACCGGAATATCGCTCAATGATTTTGTTAAATTCATCGATTTTTTCATTACTGTAAACCGATTCTCTTAGATTGTTCACTGAAATGTTATTTGGATTACTTACAATTGCTGTTAAATAATCTACATAATAATTCCTCATAATTTGATAATATTGAGAATTTGGATAATTCTTCATAAAGCTTTCAATTTGATCTGTTCTATAAGCCATCGCTTCATTGTCAACTTGCAAGATATCATTTATCCAAACAAGGTTCCTACTTTCTCGCACTAATATCTCTACAGCAGCTAAAGTTTCTTCTGAATAATAATCTTTGTATCGCAGCAAGAAAGAAGAATAATCTGTGAACATATAATATTGATCTTCATATCTTCTAATTTGATAGCCACCGTTGACAATTCTCTTAAGCTTATCTATATATTGATACATATCAGGATATTCATTAAGCAAATCTGCTGATACTTCAAATGAATTCAAAAAAGTATCTGTAATTCTAGTAATATAATCGACTATCATATCATTAAATTCTGACTCAAGTACAACGGATTGATGACCATCAAAATCATCTTCTATCTTATTTATGATTTTATAAATAAGAATATCTACATCAACAGAAGATAATTTTTTGACATGCAAGTCAAAAAAATTGATTAAATCATAAGTATCGTGATTCTTTTCATATTCTAAATAGATCTGCAAGATATTCTCAATTGTACGATCTGTAATAATGACTTTTGTTTGATTTTCATCATCATAAAAGACACTGTCCATTCTGATATAATCAAGATTAGAAATTACAGGATCAATCTGATCAATATAAACATCAATGTTATAAGGTTCCACTTGTTCAGAAAAATCATATTTATTTTCTGGAATGGACTGATTAATTTTATCTGTACTACATGCGGTTAAAGAAACGCATAGTAATATTAAAAACATTTTTTTCATAAATCCTTGATTTCCTTTCTTATCCCTTATATTTTAACATTTTTAATTGGGGATGTCATGTTCTCCTAGAGAATGAGATATATTTCAAGCTCACCAATACATATAAAGAAAAACTGCACCCAAGAGGACTTGCGTACAGTTTTCTGAAGTAAAATATTTCTTGGTTTGTCTTAAGGACTAACCTAATATCATTTTACATATTATTGGTTCAAAAATCTAGTAAAAAACAGGATATTTATGATTATTTTTCATAAACAGATCGTTTCAAAACTCCAATATAAGGTAAATTTCTATAACGTTCTGCATAGTCAATGCCATAACCAACGATGAACTCATCAGGAACCTTAAAACCAATATAATCAACTGGTGTTTCAACCTGTCTTCTTTCAACCTTGTTCAATAAAGTACAGATTTTAATTGACTTGGGATGTCTAGTTTTAAAGTTTTCCACTAAATACTGTAATGTTAAACCTGAATCAATAATATCTTCAACAATTAAAACATTTTCAGAATCAATATTCTCATCCAAATCTTTTAATAATCTAATGACACCAGTAGATTCTGTAGAAGCACCATAACTTGAAACCACTATAAAATCCAATACAAGATCAAGATCCAATGAACGAATCAAATCGGCAACGAAAATATTCGCGCCCTTCATAACACCTACAACAATTAGTTTTTCACCTGCATAGTCTCTACTAATTTCTTGACCTAATGCCTTTATTCTAATTTTTAAGTCTTCTTCCGAATATAAAATACTTTCAATATCTTTATGCATAGCTCGCTCCTTTTCAAAACAAGTGTACTATAATCTGTTGGAAATGCTAGTGTTTTATTCGTGAATTGTGATGTTTTAACAACCCTTTTTCAATTGATTGTACTCAATATACAAAAAAGTATTTTTCATTCTGTGAATATAATTGTAAATATTGGGATATAAATATGAGGAATAAAGGAGGCTCATATGACCTTTGGTGAAAGATTAAAACTAACAAGAAAAGCAAATTTCGTTCGACAACAGCAGTTAGCAGAACATTTAAATGTAGCAGTATCGACACTCTCTCAATATGAAAATGATAAAAGACATCCTAATTTTGATATTTTATGTGATATCGCAGATTATTTTCATGTCACAACAGATTACCTGATTGGAAAAACCAATTCACCAACCCATACCAATGTAATTTTTAAAGAAATTGATGCCGATCTCAATGGTCTTTCCTATGAAAAATTATTAAATAAAATTTCTGACAATCTTAAATACATGTATGATGCTCATGATCAAAAATCAATTGAGATTCTGTATAAAATATATGATTCTATTGCTTCTATCAGTATAGATCAAAAAAAGAAGTTGATCTCTGGTGATATGGAATACCTTTTAAACAATCATATGAATCAAAAGGAAATCATTGATACAACACTTAACAAGCTCTTCAGACATCATTTGAAATTCTACAGCTAAACATCCTTATTGGAGATATCCTTTGATTACGAAAAAAACCAAATGGCAAGCCATTTGGTTATAATTTTGATGCAGCTGCCTCGTCAACGATAATCACAACATTCTCATGTAAATGTAAGACAGAAGCTGGCACATTAGGACTAATTTCATCTTTTACAAGTTTTGCAATGATATCTGCTTTTCCTTCGCCAGAAGCCAACAAAACAATTCTCTTCGATTTCATGATGGTTTTAATACCCATTGAAATTGCTTTTTTGGGTACATCTTCAATAGAATCAAAAAATCTTTTGTTCGCTTCAATGGTTTCCTGATCTAAAGATACAACATGGGTTTTAGCTTCAAACTCCACATTGGGTTCGTTAAAGCCAATATGACCATTATGGCCTATACCTAATACTTGTAAGTCAATGCCACCATGCAATTGAATTGATTTTTCATATGCTAAACATTCCGACTGAATATCTTCAGAAAGACCATTTGGAATATGGATTTTTTCCTTGTTGACATTGATGTGTTTAAACAAATGTTCATGCATAAATGCATAATAACTTTGTGGATTGTCTTGTCCTAATCCGAGGTATTCATCTAGATTAAAAGTTGTTACTTGACTAAAATCTATGGCTTTATCTTGATACATTTTAACTAAGGCATCATACATGCCTACAGGCGTTGAGCCCGTTGCCAATCCCAACACAGATTGGGGATTCCAAGTAAGTTGTGCCTGTATTAAATTCGCTGCTCTTTGACTCAAAGCCGCGTAGTCCTTTACAATAATCAATTCCATTTAATTTCCTTTCTCAAATAAAACTTCACCATTCACGATTGTTTTAATGACATCAAAGTTTTCATCTATAATAACTAAGTCAGCTTTATAGCCATTTTTTAAAAGTCCTCTATCTTTCAACTTCAATAAATTAGCAGGATTTTTTGTTGCCATGTTTACAACTTCATGTAAATCATAATGTGTGTTTTCATAAACATTTTTAACTGCATGTTGCATTCTTAATATACTACCTGCCAATGCGCCACTTTCAAGTCTTGCGCTTGAATCATCGACAATGACTTTTTGTCCACCAAGATCATATGCACCTGGTGATAATTGACAAGCACACATTGCGTCGGTAATTAAAATCATTTTATCCAAACCTACAGCATCGCCAACAATATCATAAATAGCTGAATGAAGATGAATCTGATCCGCTATGACTTCAAAATAAGGTTTATGCTTTAAAACAGCTCCCACCACGCCGGGTTTCCTATGATGTAAACCTGTCATGCCATTAAAAAGATGTGTTGTACTTTCTATACCGTTTTCAAAGCCATCCATGGCTTCTTCATAAGTCGCTGCAGAATGTCCTATTGAGAAAACAATTTGTTCTTCTTTTTCTTTTATGGTTTTAACAAAATCTATCATGCCTTCTACTTCAGGAGCTACTGTCATGAGTTTGATTTCACTTAGATATTGATCCACCATTTCAAGATTAGGTGTTACAATAAATTTTTCATTTTGAGCACCTTTAAAAGCCTTATTGATAAATGGACCTTCAACGTGTATGCCTAAAACATTTGCGCCTTTATCTGGATGCAGGATAAATTCTTTTACATTGTGTAATGCTCTTTCAATTTTTTCAGGTGACATGGTCATTGTCGTTGCCAAAAATGAAGTCACACCATTTCTAATTAAACTATTAGAGATGTTCCTAATCGCCTCAGGCGTTCCATCCATTACATCTGAACCATTATTCCCATGAACATGAATATCTATAAATCCAGGGCATACGTAGCATCCTTTTGCATCAATAATTTCATATGAAGATAAATCCGTTTTCTCTTTAATCTCCATAATGGTATCATCAAATACAATCACTTGATGATCTACAATACCATCTTGTAAGACAAGTTTCCCATTGACAATGGCTTTCATAAATCCTCCATTTGCTTTGCAAGATATGCCGCACCAATCGCTGCACTATCTTCACAATCAATCATTCTCACTTTTGAATCCAGAAGACGTCTTAGTTCTTTTCTAAAGAGTAGACTCTTTTTAACGACACTTCCGTTTAAAACCAGAAGACATTTTTCATTTTCAAAAAGTTCGTCTTGTATGGATTTGATTTGACGAAATAACTTTTCTGCTTCATTACTGATTATACGTTTTGCTATTTCATCTCCTCTATTGGCATGATCATCTACGACTTGTGCCAATTTTGCTATTTGATCTTTTCCTAAGTTCTGTTGATAAATAAAACCAATAAAATCAGTACATTCCTTTCCAGAAATTGCTTCAAGCAATCCTTTTGTCAGTGATGTCGGCGCACCATATCCATCATAAGTTTGAAGAACAGCTTTTATACCTGAAATAGCAATTGAATAGGCACTGCCTTCATCACCAAGAATATGACCCCAACCTCCAGTTCTTTTTAGAACATTATTTTTCTTTCCAATAACAACTGAACCAGTACCTGCAATAGCTATAATACCATCTTCACCTTTTGTACCTGCACTTAATGCCCCTTCACCATCATTAACGACTTTCATATGATGAAAGCCCAAATCTTTCAGGATATTTTCATAGACTTTTACATCTGACGGTTGATCAACACCTGCACTAGCAAGACAAATTGGAATGTTACTACAACTCACATTGAAATCCTCTAATAGTTTTTCAATGCCTTGCTTTAAGCTATTTCTCACATAAGCTTCACCATGGGAACTAATATTGGTGCCTGTACTTTGGCATTGTTTTAGTATTGTTTTATCAGCCTTCATCAAAACATAGGTGGATTGTGTCCCACCACCATCAACTCCAATAAAATACATTACTCTACTATGACCTCCATAATCCTATTTTTTGCAACAACAAGTAATCCATAAACACCTGCCATATTTTTTAAATCGGATAACGCCGCCTTCGTTTTGAAGGGAAGTATTTCATCCATATGATGCTGAATTTTAAGAATCATATCGTCTTCTACTTCACTAAGTACGCCACCAATAACAATCATTTCCAAGTCCAGTATCAAGGCGGCGTTAGCTACTGCTATGCCTAAGGTCTTATAAATATCATCTAAATAGTTTTGTACAAATGAATCGTTACGCGCCTGTTTTAAAGCATCAATCAAAGAGCCTGTGAAACTCAGTTCTAAAGTGGTTTCCTGACCCGCTTCAATAGATGCTAATAATGTTCTTTTAATGTTCTCTGTAGATATTTTTTCTTCAAGTGTCTGTTGAGACTCTATACCTAATATACGACTATAACCTATTTCACCCGCAGCTTTTCTTTTACCTTCAAATAAATTCCCATTGATAATTAAACCTGCACCTACACCTAATCCAATAGAAACATACATCATGTCGTCAACTTGTTTTCCAACACCATAATGCTTTTCACCTAAAGCGGCCATACTAATATCATTTTTTAAAATCACCGGAACGTGATATATATTCTCTAAAACAGCTTTTAGATTTAAGTTCGTCCATAAAGCAAACTGTGGATTAGCAAATATTTTTCCTGTTGTCTCATCAATAACCCCTGGTATTGCAATGGAAATCGCACCAATCGTATTCAAGGGATGGTTAGTCGATTGCATTAAATGATTAATCGCTCCTGTTAATTTTTCAATTAAAAGAGGTTTATCATCTGCAACTTCAATGGTAATTGAAGTTGATTTAATTATCACGCCAGATAAATTAGATAATGCAATTAAAGGTGCGTTTCGATTTAAGTCAACCGCTATAATCATTTTATGATCATAGTTAAAATTCAACATAGTCGGTTTTCTACCACCACTAGAATTACCCTCTCCTAGTTCAACCAAAATGTCTTGCTCCAGTAAACCTTCCACATTGGTTGAAATTGTAGGTTTACTTATATTTAAATTTTTAGCCAGTTCCGCTCTTGAAACCAAACCATTCTTAACGATATACTCAATTATTAATTTCTGATTATTAATTCTCACCGAGGATTGGGTTGCTGCATTTCTCATAACGTCTCCTTAGTTAATAAAGTTTACTAACTAAGTTTATCATATTTCTTTCGACCTGTAAAGCCACTCTCAAAAACGAAAAAAAGTAATGAGAATTTCTCATTACCATTCATCTGTAAATTTAACTTGTTCCTTTAAGGTTTCCTTGTAAAGATCATCAATAACATTGCCTTCAAGGAGCAGGTATTCTAAGTTATTTAAGTATGTTAGTGCTTCTATAGAAGTAATTAAATTATCTTTCAAATCTATGATTTGTAATTCAGTGATATATTTCAAAACACTAAGATTTTCTATTTCATTATTATTTGCCTTTAATATTTTCAGTTGACTCAAGGTTTTGATTGGCGACAAATCCTTTACATTGTTGTATCCAATATTAAGTTCCACTAAATTTTCTAGCAGTTCAATACCATCCAGACTTTCAATGCCATTGTTAGATACATTTAAAGACTTAATACTTTTCAAATCCGATTTTGTAATGACACCTTCAGGTTTGTTCAGTTGATTTCTAATTGCCAGATCTAAATTATTATCTTGGAAATAGACAATATAAGCATCCGTATATTTCACTTCAGATAGTAAGGATTCAATGGATTCATAATCAGAGATATAATTGCCGTTCACATATAGACTTTCGAGTTGAGTCAAAGATTTTAAGGGACTCAGGTCTGTAATTTTGTTGAAACTAATGTCAAGGTAAGTTAAAGTATTCATGTCTTTTAGAACTTGTATTTCACTTAAAAGGTTCCAACTCAAATCTAAATAATCCAGAGCCTTTAAATTAGTAATGAATGTTAATGATCCAATGTTACAATTTGTCAGTTCCAAGTGTTTCAAGTTTTCTAAACCTGAAATATGACCTAATCCCTTTACAGGTTGATTAATAATTAATGTATCCAAATTATGGGCATGTTCTATTCCAGATATGTCCTTAATTTCTGTATCCCTTAAATCAATACGTTTGATTCTTTCCAAATCATAATAAGAGACTTGATCCTCTTGCTTACCGATTAATTCTCTTATATAAGCTTCAAACATTTCATCTTCAAAAGCTATTTTTGTTAAAAAATCAGTCGTTTTTAACTGTCCAAAAATTGGTTCCAACCCTTGTATAGAATCCACTGGATTATTTCTAATGAGAAGAACTTCCAAATTTTTTAAGTTTGATAAAGGTTCTAAATTTTCAATGAGATTGTTCTGTAAATCTAAAATTCTAAGATCTTCCAACGCCTTCAAAGGAGTGATATCCGTTATGACATTATCCGAAATATCCAAAGATTCCAAATGGGTCAATTGCTCCAAGCCTTCTAAACTTTCAATGGCTAAAAAAGATAAATCCAAATGTCTTAATTCACCATAATCACCATTCTTTAAACCGTTTTGTCTTAAAGCCCTATCTACACCTATTTGTACCTGCTTGTCTTCAAAGTCATCTGAAAAGGCATTGCAACCTGTTAGTATCATGACAACAAAGATTGCAAATATGACTATCTTCTTCATAAAACCTCGTTTTCTATTCATTCTCTGCCATGATATATATTGCTGAAGGTTTTACTTCAATCTCGATTGGTAAAGTACCACCATATTCTCCATCTAAATCAACAACCAGCTCATCATCATTTAGAAGCTCAATTTTGATCTTCTTCGTCTGAAAATAATCCACATGCTTATTATCTAGATGTTTTCCCACTAAAATTTTCATAAAAACATCTGCTTGTCCAACAATAGGTGCCCTTTTAATAAACATACAGTCAAAATATCCATCCTGAATCTCAGCAGTTGGAGAAATCTTGTCAAATCCACCTACAGAAGAGGAATTGGTAATCAAAAATAAATGATATTCTCCTTCTGTTGTAAATTTATCGGTGGTAATTCTCAAAGGATAATATGTACTTAAGTTTTTAGGTAAATTCATAAGTGCTTCCAAATAGTAGGCATTACGCCCCAAATATTTTTTCACTTCCTTTTTAGTGTCATGAGCAACTGAAGTAAAGATTCCAGCAGCTGCTATATTAACAAAAACCTGCCCATTAAGAAGTCCAATATCCACGGGTAAAGTTATTTCACTTTGTATCATTTTTAAAAATGAAAATGCTGTATTCGGTAATTTTAAGTGATTCGCAAAATCATTTACCGTACCGGTTTTAAAAATTGCCATAGGTACTGTGGTTTTCATTTCATATAAACCTCTTGCCACTTCATTGACAGTACCATCACCACCTGAAACTACAATACACTCAAAGCCCTCTTCCACAGCTTTCTTAGTTTCTAAATAAGCATCATTTTTACCTTTTGTTTTAAAGAGTTGAACGGTATAACCATAATCTAATAGTAAACGACATACTTCGTTGAATTCATCTTCATAACCAATCTTTCCTGAAGAAGGGTTTTGTATGATTTTAATCTTATTCATATCCGCCTCCAAACGTCATACTCCTATTATACAATCTTTTTTTATGAAGTTAAATTTTATAAGAAAAAGTTAATATTTCAGACAAAAATTTAAGCTTTTTCTCATAATGCAATCGATTGCAGAACACCTAATTCTATAATATAATGTCCATAAGAGGAGTGATATTATGTATAAAAAATGGATTCACGATGAATATTTGATTACCAATGGTATTGGAGGCTTTGCATCATCATCTTTAACAGGTGCAAATACGCGTAAATACCATGCAATTCTAAATGCAGCATACAACCCGCCCGTAAGTAGACATGTACTTTTATCAAGAGTGGAAACAACCTTAGCAATCGATGACAGAGAACATATGCTAGAAAGTGTGGAATATGAAAATGATTACTTAGATCAAACCCAATATACAAAATCATTTTCAGATTTGCCAGTACCAACATTTGAATATGCCGTTGATACTTGCTTGATTACAAAACAAATCGCCATGAAATATGGTGAAAATACTTCTGCAGTGCTTTACAATGTTAAAACTCAAGATCAAGCTGTTAAATTGAAAGTTAAACTTTTTGTAAACAGAAGAGACCATCATGATTTATCAAAAGAAAATGATTTTAACTATGCTATTCGCATAGAAGAACAAACCCTTCACTTAACAAGTGATGAACATCATTTTTATGTAAAAGGTTTTGGCAGATACCACGAAGTGAACATATGGGGTCCAAAGGAATATTACCGCATAGAAGCAAGACGTGGTCAAGATGGTATAGACGTAAACTTCATTCCAGGTTATTTTGAAATGAACATTCCACCTTATGGTGATATTAGTTTTGGGATTGTCGCTTCAACGGAAAAGATTGTAGAGTCCCCAGAGCATATCGTTTCACAGGAAATTCATAGACGTGATAAGTTAACAAAAGATGAAGATGAGATTGCTGCAAGATTACAAATCGCTTGTGATCATTTCATTGTAGATCGAAAATCTACTCATTCCAAAACAGTCATTGCTGGTTACCCTTGGTTTACCGATTGGGGCAGAGATACCATGATTGCCCTTCCTGGTTTAACCTTGTCAACGAAACGCTATGCAGATGCTAAGGATATTATTAAAACCTTTATCAAATATGAAAAAAATGGATTGATTCCTAATATGTTCCCAGATGATAATGTGGAACCTATGTATAATACCATCGATGGCACCTTATGGTTGTTCATTGCAGTTTTCCAATATTATAAAGCTACAAAAGATGGTGCTTTTATTAAGGAAATTTGGCCTACATTGGATCGAATCATTAAAATGCATATCTCAGGTACCGATTATAATATTCATGTGGATAAGGATGGATTGTTGGATGGTGGCGATGCGACAACCCAATTAACTTGGATGGATGTTAAAATTGATGGACATGTTGTGACACCGAGACATGGTAAAGCAGTTGAAATAAATGCACTATGGTTCAACGCACTTAATATTATGGATTTCTTCAAAACAGAATTAAAAACCAAATCGAGCATTGATTTTCTAAATTATGCAGAGCGCTGTTATGAAAGTTTTGAAAAGTTCTGGAACGAGGAAAAATCATGTTTGTATGATTTGATTCAAGATGGTGAGTCCGTTGATCGCATTCGACCTAATCAGATTTTTGCAGTGAGTCTACCTTATGGCTTGCTGGATGAAGAACAAGAAAAACAAATTATTTCAGTGGTTGAAAAAGAACTTCTTACACCAAATGGTTTAAGATCCTTATCTCGAGATCATGAGGACTATGAGCCCCTTTATGATGGTGATGTTTATAAGCGTGATTATGCCTATCATCAAGGTACTGTGTGGGGTTGGTTAATCGGGCCATACTTGGAAGCTCACTATAATGTTTATCAAGACAAAGCATATGTAAAAGAAAAATTGAATCTTTTCTTAAAACATATGGAAGATACCGGTATAGGTACCATTTCAGAAGTCTTCAGTGGCGATGCACCACATCACCCAAGAGGATGTTTCGCTCAAGCTTGGTCTGTTTCAGAACCTTTAAGAATATATAGACTCATTCAAAACTAAAAAAGCCCATTTGATATGATACTTCCAAAGTAGACAGTCTAATTAATTAAAATTAGATTATTTACTTGGAGGTATTTTTTATGTTCTCCAATAAGAGGAACCATTCTTAGTTCTATTCATATAACCCATTTCGATTAAACTTCTTCTTAAAATAAAATAGTCATTAAAGGTATGCCAACTTTCTATAATTGCATTTACTTCCTGCTCGGAATAGTTTCGGTCTTTTTCAAACTTCGTAGAGAGATAACGAACGACTTCCATTTTTTTTAGTTGCTTTGATGGCCAATTTTTTATCTGCCCTTCGGCATTTAAGAAGTTCTTCACCTCTTCAAAAATTTCTTGTTCATTTAATTCAATTACCATAATTAGTCCTCCCATATCTAATTATAGCACAGTATAACTTTTAACATCTGTGTATTTTTTATTAATATACTTACGCCCTAGAATTCAACAAAAATAAACCCAAGGGCCTGACACCTTGGGTTATATATGTTCTTTAGGCTTGTGAACCTGTTGATAATTCAACGTTCAACTGC